>DCGH01000017.1:0-2397 GCA_002315205.1 Erysipelotrichaceae bacterium UBA1783 | reverse complement strand
AGGATTATCATCTGCGCACGTTGCAATTAAATAAACATCTCTAAAGTTATATTCTGTACCATAAATTGGATTTGTACGATCTAATAATGTTTTCATTACACCACTCATTCCATAGAAATAAATTGGAGTAGCAAAGCAAATTACATCTGCATTTTTCATTTTTTCAATAATTGATGCAACCTCATCATTAATGACGCAAGCATGTGTATTTTGACAAGCTAAACATCCACGGCAGAAGCCTAAATTAACATTCTTTAATGAAATATATTCAACTTCATTACCAGCTTCGGAAGCACCATCGCCAAATTTCATGCCTAAAATAGCAGAATTACTTCCAGGTCTAATACTAGACGAAATAACTAAAACCTTTTTCATTATAAACACCTCCAAGTGTTACTTATATTGTACTTGATTTTAAAAAATAAGCAAGTCCACCATTTTTATAGAACATGCAAAAGAATCATATAAGTTGCAAGTCCAATAATTAATGAAAGAATAGTGTTCTTTCTCCATAAGTGAACAAGTGCAGTAATACCAACTCCACATAAAGTTGGAACTACCGAACCAACTTCTGTCCATTTTGTTCCTTGAATGCAATACATAACAAGGATTGGCATAATTGCAAAAGGTAAAACATCACCAATATAAGTTACCCACTTAGGAAGATTCTTCTTTCTAAAGAACATAATTGGCATCAATCTAATAAAGATAGTAAGAACAGAACAAATTGCAGTTACTAATAAACTGTACCAAAATAATTCACTAGTCATTATTTGTTCCCCCCTTTCCCTCTAATTCAAGAGATGGAGCTTGATATGCTTTCTTTCCTTTTTCGATTTTCTTTCTAAAGATGAACAAAAAGATAATTGAAGCAATGATTGCTGGAAATATGAAATCATCCTTTAATATTAAATAAGAAACAATCGCACAGATACTTCCAATAACACTTGCAAGATGTGGATTATCTTTACCTCTAACTTGATCAATAAAGATAACAACAAATAGTGCTGTCATAATAAAATCGACACCAGTTAAATCAATTGGTAACTTTCCAATAAAGGCGCCAAGAACACATCCAGTAATCCAATAAATATGATTAAATCTTGTTAACCAAATATCAAACTTTTTAGTATCCGATTTATCTTGTAAGGAATGTGCAACTAAAAGCGAATATGTTTCATCAGTCATACCGAAATAAAGGTAAATCTTTTCATACCATTTATAATTTTTGAATTTATCTAAAAATGATACGCCATAGAATGCATATCTAACATTAATTGCAATAGTTAAAAATACAACACTTAATATTGTTGCTTGAGTTGCAAGTAAATCAGCTTGTAAATATTGTCCTGCACCTGCATAGATAAATAATGCAGAGAATAATGACCAGATAAAATTATAGCCAGCATTCGTCATTAAAACACCATAACCTATACCTAAAATAATATAAGTTACTAAGACAGGAACACTAACTTTGAATGCTTTCTTTATTTGATTCATCAAAATACCCCTAACGATATATAGAAATACTATTCTATTTTAATAGAATAAGCAACAAAATAATAAAAAAGAGCAAAGTTTTCACCTTGCTCAATAATAATTGTTACACTTAGAACTTAAAATCGCTAACTTTATATCTTTTACTTTGAGGAATGATTTCGTTAGAATTTTCTTCCATTTCAATTTGATATTTTATATCAAAATCACTTTTTGTTAAAAGACTTGTTTCATTAGTAGCAAAATTGAATGCATATTTTTCACTTTTACCATAACTATTACCTGCTGTCATTCCATAATATGGTGGTTGGAATGTTTTATCGATTCCTTCGCTTGATATTGTTTTATGTGAAGAATATAACATTCCTAAATTGGTTCCAGTATTGCAAAGCATCGAATAAACTCCTAATTCACCTCTTACCGCAATATAGTCTTCATCAAAAATCATTTCGCTACCATCTCTATAGAGATAGCATTTTCCATACATAATCGTTAATTCGCCAGCACCACATACTTCAATAAGTTTTCCATATCCATGTTCATTGTAATCTTCAGGGATTACAATTTTAAATGATTCCGAATCGCCAATTACAATTTCATCAAACAAATATACAATTCCATCTTCCTTTTCGTAATATCCATCAGCACTTGATGAAACAACTTGGGTTTGTTCTTGTGCTGTTTCTTGATTTTCTTTCTCATATTCATCAGCTTCACCTTTGTATTTTGCATAATTTCTAAATGCTGCCTTTGCAACAATTCCGATGCCTTCAACATTACCATTGTTTTTCTTTTGTTCTGTAGTTTGGCTTACTTTATTGTTTGTTGTAAGTTCACTTTTACTTGATGCATTAGAACATGCTACAAGTGAAAATGAAGCAAGAACTAAAACCATTATTC
>DCGH01000084.1 GCA_002315205.1 Erysipelotrichaceae bacterium UBA1783 | reverse complement strand
TTAATTATTACTGGTCCTAATATGGGTGGTAAAAGTACCTATATGAGACAATGTATTTTAATCTGTATTATGGCTCAGATTGGCTGCTTTGTTCCTGCAAAGAGTGCAAAGCTACCAGTATTTGATCAGGTATTCACCAGAATTGGTTCTACTGATGATATTTTATCAGGTCAGTCTACTTTTATGGTGGAAATGCTAGAGGCAAACAATGCTTTACAGAATGCAACAAAGGATTCTCTAATTGTGTTTGATGAAATTGGTCGAGGCACCTCTACCTATGATGGCATGGCATTAGCTCAAGCAATGCTTGAATATATTGATGCTGCTATCGAAGCAAAGACATTATTCTCAACGCATTACCATGAATTAACTGCTTTAGAAAATAACATGTATCGTGTGAAGAATAAGCATGTTCAGGTACATGAAGAGGATGATAAGATTACCTTCCTATACAAGGTAAAGGATGGTAAGGCAAATAGATCCTATGGTATTCATGTTGCTTCTTTAGCAAAGCTACCAGAAGGAGTTATTGAAAGAAGTAAGGATCTATTAAAGGATTTAGAAAAGACAAAGCATTCTAAATATGATATGGGTCAGATTGTTATGATGGAAAAGGTCCCTAATGACTTAAAGGAAATGAAGGAAATTTTAAAGAATGTCGATCCAAACAATATGACACCAATGGAGGCACTACAGCTAGTAGCGCTACTAAAGGGAAAAATGAAGGAAGATTAGTAAATGAGTAAAATCAATATACTTGATGATCATTTGACCAATATGATTGCGGCAGGTGAGGTCGTAGAAAGACCAATGGGCGTTGTAAAGGAGCTCGTTGAAAATTCTATTGATGCTGGTGCCACAAAAATAGAGGTGCGTCTGATCAATGGCGGTTTAGATTCTATTGAGATTATAGATGACGGATGTGGTATGGATAAAAGAGATGCTACAGCCGCTTTTAATCGTCATGCAACAAGCAAGATTTCTCAAGAAAGTGATTTATGGCAAATTCATACAATGGGTTTTAGAGGGGAAGCTTTACCTTCTATTGCTTCAGTAAGTAAGGTGACCATGACAACTAATGATGGAAATGATTCGACTTTAGTTAGAATTGAGTATGGGAAAATTATGGAAGCCAAACCAATTGGCTGCTCTGAAGGTACTTCTATCAAGGTAGAAGGCTTATTCTATAAGACACCAGCTCGCTTAAAGCATTTAAAGAGTGGTAATGCTGAATTAAATGCTATTTTAGATTTAATACAAAAGATTGCTTTATCTCATCCAGAGATTGCTTTTGAGTTATATAACGATGACAGATTAAAAATATCAACCAATGGTTCAGGCTCATTACAGGAAGCAATTTTAGCTATTTATGGTTTAGAAATTGCCAAAAAGGCCATTCCATTTAATGTGAGTGATTTTGATTTTGATGTCGAAGGGTATATCATTGCTCCAATGATTACCAGAAGCACCAAGCAATATATTTATAGCTTTATTAATGGTAGAGTTATTAAAAGCTTCGGTATACAGAAGGCAGTTATTGAAGGCTATTCAGGCTACATGATGCCAGATCGATATCCAGTTGCAGTACTCAATGTATCTACTGATTTTAAGCTAGTCGATGTGAATGTACATCCAAGTAAATGGGAAATCCGTTTATCAAAGGAAAAGCAGCTATATGCATTAATTAGTGAAGGAATTAAAAACACATTAAAGGAATATATGATTCCTTCAGATATGCTACTAGAAAGAGCGAAACCAAAGCCAATCGAAGATCCATATCAGAATGTTAGAGTAGAAGAAATAAAGCAGGAAGAAATTTTACCTATTGAACCAATCATAGTGGAAGAAAATAAAACGGAAGAACAGGTAAATGAGCATGAAACATTTACTTATACTCCACCAAAACAGCAGCCACCAAAGACAATTGTTCAGCAAGAGCTATTAGATTATACTAGTGGTACAAAAATTGAAAGATTTAACTATCTTGCCCAATTTCATGGAAATTATATTCTGGCATATGATGAAGAAAATTTATATGTTGTAGATCAGCATGCAGCACAAGAGAGATGCATGTATGAAGATATCTGCGACCAGATTATGGAAAACAGTATCGTATCCCAGCCACTATTAATTCCATTAGTCATTGATGTTTCTCCAGCGATTATTAATCAACTGGACAAAATCAATGAGGTTTTATCATGTATAAAGCTTGAATTTGAGCAGTTCTCTTTAAATTCTATTGTTACTAGAGAAGTACCAGATTTCTTTGAAGAGATTGATGAAGTCAACTTTGTACATCAGCTGATTGATGAAATTATTAATGATAAGCAAATGAATATGATTGATATCAAGAAGGATCGAATTGCTACAACAGCATGTCATTCTTCTGTTCGTTTCAATCATCATTTAACAGTTGATGAAAGCAAAAAGCTTTTATCAAGATTAAGTAACTGTAAACAGCCATTTAATTGTCCTCATGGAAGACCAACCATGATTTCAATTAGTGAAAAGCAGCTAATAAAGGAGTTTAAGCGTGTCTAAAAAGGTGATTGCTATTGTTGGACCAACATCTGTTGGTAAAAGCTCACTAGGTGTGTTACTAGCACACCATTTTAATGGTGAAATCATCAATGGCGATAGTATTTCAATTTATAAGGAATTAAATATAGGCAGTGCAAAAATTACGGAAGAGGAAATGGAAGGAATTCCACATCATTTAGTGGATTATAAAGAAGCAACAGAGGATTATAATGTTGCTATTTTCCAAAAGGATGCCAGAGCAGCAATTGAGGATATATTATCAAGAGGAAAAACGCCAATTATTGTTGGTGGAACAGGCTTATATATTAAAGCGGTACTTTATGATTATAGCTTTGTCGAAATGGAAGCAAAGCACAATGATTATGATGGGGTTACTACAGAAGAGTTAGTAGAAAAGCTTAAGCAGCTAGATCCAAAATCGGCAGCAGAAATTCATCCTAATAATCGAAAGAGAATTATTAGAGCATTGGAAATGGCAGAAAGCGGAACCTTAAAGAGTGAGCAGGAAGCAACACAACAGCATACTATGATTTATGATAGTAAGATCATTGGGTTAACGATGGATCGTGAAAAACTAAAAGAAAGAATCGATTATCGTGTGGATTTAATGATTAATCAGGGTTTAGTGAAGGAAGTTAGTGACTTGTTTGCTAAATATCCTTTAACATCTCATAGCTTCCAGGCCATTGGCTATAAGGAATTTATTGGTATGGCAAATGGAAATCAGTCCTTAGAAGAAACCATTGAACAGATCAAGCTACATACCAGACAGTTTGCCAAAAGACAATATACCTGGTTCAATAATCAGATGAAGGTAGATTGGTATGATATTTTACAAGAGGACTACAAGAATCAGATTCTAAAGGATGTAGAGGAGTTTATCAATGATTAATGAATTTACTAGAATTGAGAATTTAGTTGGTGCTGAAAAAGCACAGCTAATTAAGGATAAAACCGTATTAATTGTTGGCTTAGGTGGCGTTGGTGGTTATGCGACAGAGGCGATTGTCAGAAGTGGTGTTGGTAGGATCATTATCGTTGATAAGGATGTTGTGGATATCACAAATTTAAATCGACAGATTATTGCTACACATGATACCATTGGTAAAAGCAAATGCCAGGTCATTAAGGAAAGAGCACTGAGCATCAATCCGAATATAGAAGTTATCAGCTATGAAATGTTTTTATCAGTAGATAATTTTGATATGATTTTTGAAAATAAGATTGATTATGTCATTGACGCAATTGACACCATGTCTACCAAGGTAGCCTTATGGAAATATTGCCAGGGAAATAATATTAAAACTATTTCTTCCTTAGGTATGGCTAGAAGACTAGATCCAAGTAAAATCTTTATAACGAAGCTATCTAAAACAGAAAATGACCCAATGGCAAGAGCCTTAAGAGGAATTGCCAGAAAAAATGAGGTTTCTTTAAATATTCCGGTTGTTTGTTCAAAGGAACTTCCGTTAGAGGACAGCAAGTCAGAGAAAACAAATTTAGGCTCTATGATGTTTGTTCCAGCGGCAGCTGGATTAATGTGTGGCTATTATGTCATTAATGACATTATTGACAATCAACAATAAAATAGTAAAATAAAAAAGCACGAAAAAGGAGGGAGATATCAATGAAGCTAATTGTAGGATTAGGTAATCCAGGTTCTGAGTATGCAAATACAAGACATAATACTGGCTTTTTAGCCATTGACGAAGTTGCAAAGCAACTAAATGTTGATATCAATCGTAAGGATTTCGACGCTTTAATCGCTAAGGTTAATTATAAGGGAGAGCAGGTTATCTTAATGAAGCCTCAAACCTATATGAATAACTCAGGCATGGCAGTAGGAAAAGCCATTAATTATTTCCATTTAGACCCAGAATGTGATGTTTTAATTCTTTATGATGATTTAGACTTGAAATGTGGTCAGATCAGATTAAGAGCAAAAGGATCAGCAGGTGGTCATAACGGAATAAAGAGTATCATTGCCCACGCTGGAACACAGCAGTTCTGTAGAATCAGAATCGGCATTGAAAGAAGCCCAATCATTCCAGTAGTAGACTATGTCTTAGGAAAGGTTGAGAAGGAAAAGCAGCAGGATTGGCAGCAAGCTATTGAGAAAGCCGCCAAGGCAGCCGTTGAATTTATTGATTCACCATTTGATAAGGTAATGAATAAATACAATAAAGGAGAGAAATGATTAATTTTTATGACTTAATGAAAAACGATCCTGCCCTGATTGCATTAACCTCTGGTAAGGAAGGAATTAGTGCTTTAACAGAGATTGAGGAAACATTGCTGATTTCAGCTAGCTTCCATCGTCAACCAAGGACAATCGTTGTCGTAAAACCAAATTTATATACAGCACAGCAGTTATATTATAGGCTATACCCCCTATTAAAGAACGATGTGCTGCTTTTCACTATGGAGGAATCGCTAAGGGTAGAGGCTGTAGCAGCTTCGCCAAGCATCTATGCAAATCAGATGGAGGTCTTATCTTCTTTATGCTTAGATGAAAATCCTAAGGTTGTCATTACCCATCCAATGGGATTAATGAGATATTTACCAAGTAAGCAGGTATTTATGGATCATATCTTAAATTTAAAGGTAGGCCATGAATATAGTATGAATAAATTAAACCAGTTATTAATTGAAGCGGGATATAAAAGAGTTAGCAGAGTAGATCAGCCATTAACCTTCTCATTAAGAGGTGATGTTATTGATGTATTCTCTATTCAGGATGAAAAACCTGTTCGTATTGAATTCTTTGATACAGAAATTGACTCTATTCGCTATTTCGATATTTCAACCCAAAGAACGGTGGAAAAGGTTAATGAATGTACCATTGTTCCAGCCTCAACCTTGCTTTACAGCTCTGGTTTAGAGCAGCTAAAGGAAAAGGTTGAAACGCAGTTAGAATATGATAAGAAAAAAGCCAATAACTTTGACGTATTAAAGGAAAATGTTGAAAGAGATTTATCTTATTTAGAGAATCATATTTGTGAGCATTATCTATATCGTTATATGTGCTTCTTTGATGATGTTGTATCGCTATTAGATTATTGTGATAATCCTAGCTTGATTCTATCTACAATAGAAGAAATAGATACCAATCTTGAACTTATTGCAAATGAAAATAATGAGTATATCAGAGAACTATTCATCAATGATAATGGATTGAATTACTATAGCTTATTCAATGATTTTAATCGTGTTGCAGAGCATTATCATCCATATAAAATCTACAGCATTAATAACTATAAAAATACAATTAAATCAGCTGTTAAGCTGAATTATTTCCCACTATTACCAATAGATAAATGTGTAGAAGAAATGATTCGCTTATCTAAGAATAGTAAAATTGTTATTTCCTTAGAGAAGATTCAGCTGGAATTGTTAGAATCAGAATTTAAGTCTCAAGGAAAAAAGATGTCAGATTATGTTGAACTGACCTCTTTAGAGCTTTCTGAAGGATTCAATTATAATGATGTCATTGTTTTAACCGAAAAGGAGCTTTTTGGAGTAAAGCATGTCAAAGGCAAATATGAGAGTAAGTTCAAGGAAGCCATTGTTCTTGATAGCTATCAGGATTTAAAGGTGAATGATTATGTTGTTCATAACAGCTATGGTGTTGGTCGCTATGAAGGAATTATTACCAAGGAAATACAGGGAAAGCATCGTGACTACTTACAAATCCGTTATAAGGATGAGGATTTACTATTAGTACCATTAGAGCAATTTAAGCTTGTCAGAAAGTTTGTTGCTGCAGAGGGTGTTGGTGTTCGTTTAAACAAGCTTGGTGGTAATGGATGGAATAAGGCAAAGGAAAAGATTCAGCAGGAAGTAAATGATATTGCTGAAAGATTAGTTAAGCTTTATTCAGCAAGAGAGCAAAATATTGGTTATGCTTTCTCAAAGGATGATCAGGAAAGCAACAGCTTTGAAGCAAACTTTCCTTATGAGCTAACGCCAGATCAGAATAGAGCTATAGCTGAGGTAAAATATGATATGGAGCAGCCTCGACCAATGGATCGACTTTTATGTGGTGATGTTGGCTTTGGTAAAACCGAGGTGGCTATGGTTGCAGCCTTTAAGGCTGTAAAGGATTGTAAGCAGGTTGCTTATCTTTGTCCAACAACTATTTTATCAATGCAGCATTTCAATACCTTTGTGGAAAGATTTAAGGGTTTTCCAGTAAAAATTAGAATGCTGAATCGTTATGTTAAGGATAGTGTTCAAAAACAGATAATTGATGAGGTCAGAAGAGGCGATGTCGATATTGTCATTGGAACGCACAGATTATTAAGTAATGATATTCTATTTAATGATTTAGGATTATTAATTATTGATGAGGAGCAACGTTTTGGTGTTCAGGCAAAGGAAAAAATCAAGGAATTAAAGAAGAGTATTGATGTATTATCATTATCTGCTACACCAATTCCAAGAACATTACAGATGAGCTTAATTGGGGTTATGTCCCTATCACAGCTAGAAACACCACCACATAACAGAATGCCAATTCAGACCTATGTTGTTGAAAAGAATGATTCTTTAATCAAAGAGGTTATTCAAAGAGAATTAGCAAGAAATGGACAGGTATTCTATTTACATAATAATGTAAGTAATATTTATGATGTAGCAAGAAAGATTTCATCTATGGTACCATCAGCAAAGATTGGTATCGGTCATGGCAAAATGAATCGAGAGGAAATCGAAGATGTAATGTATCGCTTTGTTGAAAAGGAATATAACATTCTTATTTGTACAACCATCATTGAAACAGGTATTGATATTCCAAATGTAAATACCATCATTATTGAGGATGCTGAAAACTTCGGCTTATCACAGCTGTATCAGATCCGTGGTAGAGTAGGTAGAAGTGATCGTATTGCTTATGCTTATTTAATGTATCGCAATAACAAGCAGCTTTCAGAGGTTGCGACAAAGAGATTACAGGCGATTAAGGATTTCACAGAGTTAGGTAGTGGCTATAAGATTGCTATGCGAGATTTAACGATTCGTGGTGCAGGAGATTTGTTGGGCGAACGACAGGCTGGATTCATTAATACCATTGGTATGAACCTGTATTTAGATATGTTGAATACAGCAATTAATAAACAACGTGGTATTGTTACAGAAGAGGTGGAAACAGCTAGTATCAAGGTCAATGACATTGATGGTTATATTCCTCAAAAATTCGTTCCTGAGGATTATGAAAAAATCAAGATTTATCAGCAGCTAGCTAATATTGATAGTATTGAAAAGCTAGATCATTATCAGGATGAGCTAAACGATTACTATGGAAAGCTACCAGCAACTATTGATAATCTATTTGAAAAGAAGCGAATTGAATTAATGCTTAACAACAATCGAGTAGAGCGTTTTGATGAATATGACAAGGAAAATCGTATTGTCTTAACAAAGCAGTTCTCTGATGTTGTGGATGGAGTTAAGCTATTTGGCGGTATTTCAAAGATTAGTAGTGATATTAAATTGAAGTATGTTCAAGGTAAAATTATACTAATCATTGATAAACGAAAGAATTATATGACAAAGGTCATTAAATCATTGGAGGTAATTAATAGCCTATGAGATTAGATAAGTATTTAAAGGTTGCCAGAATTTTGAAAAGAAGAACTGTTTCAAAGGAATTGGCAGCAAACGAAAGAGTATTAATTAATGGCAAGGTAGCCAAACCAGCCAAAGAGGTAAATCTTGGAGATATCATTGATGTCATCTATGGTGAAAGAGTATTGCGAATCAGGGTATTGGATATTAGAGAAAATGTCAGAAAAAATGATGCGGATTCTTTGTATGAGGTTGTCGATGAGTTTATAATTAAATCAGAAGAGGTAAACGAAGATGGAGAATAATATCTGTAAAACAAATTATGAAAAATGGTATGAAGGCGATGAATACTATTGGGGATTTGAACCAGCTGAATTATGCTATGAAATTATGAAGCTAGTAGCACCATCAAAGGACATCAAGATTTTAGATGTTGGCTGTGGTGAAGGAAAGGATGCTGTTTTCTTAGCAAAGCAGGGCTATGATGTTTATGCTTTTGATATTACAGAAAATGGAATCAGAAAGACAAAGGCCTTAGCTGAGAAGGAAGGCGTTGAAGTTCATACCTGGGTGGATGATGTAAATGATTTTAAAACTGATGTGAAGTTTGATGTTATTTATTCTACAGGAACAATTCAATATCTTGCTGATGATAAGAAGGATGAATTCTTTGCCAAGGTTAAGGAAATCACCAATGCGAATGGTATTCATTGGTTTAACGTGTTTGTTGATAAGCCATTCTTACCACTTCCACCAGATTGGGATGTCTATGAAAAGATGTGGAATACAGCAGAGCTGTTTGCTTATTATCCAGATTGGGAGCTGGTAAGAATTGACGAAAAGATTTTTGAGTGTCATTCTTCAGGTGTTCCTCATTTACATTGTATGGATACTGTAGTCGCTAAAAAGAGATAATAAATAGGTAATAATTGATTTAAAAGAAAAAGGACAGAATCTGTAGTTGGTAGAACTTTAGAGTCTATCCTTTTTTATTGATTAAAAAACGTTTTCTTATTTTTTAAGAATTAATGCCAATCCTTTAAAGAAGGATCCGTTAGCAATTGTAACTAATCCTAATGCCATATTGTCTGTAATAGCTTTATTTGTATTCATCACAATGCCTCGCATAGGACAATCTAAAGCACAATAATACATCATTTTGAAATCAGGATTATTCATATCTGCATCACCATTAAAGCTTGATTTTATTACAAAGTAAATGATTTTACAGAATAGTTTCATCAATAAGCTGTCCTTGCTCATTTCTAAAGGGGTACTATTCATATCGTACTGTCCTTTTTTCTTTAACTGGCTTTCTTCAACTGGATGCTTCATTAGTATTTCCCAATCCTCTTTTGGACAAGGTCCATCAGGAGATACATACCAGCTTACGCTTAATTTTTCATAATTGATGTCATATCCCTGAATGTAGATTTCTTGAGTAAGTCGAATATCTCGGCTGCTAGAGCCGACTTCTATCAGATAATCTCCAGCTTGAACCTTAAAACCATCATCCCATACCTCAAAGCAATCATCATCAAGCTCAAATGTTACCAATTTACTTTGATGACGTTCTAATTCTATCTTTTCAAATCTCTTTAGACCTCTAACTGCTGAGTAAATACAATTGTTCAGCTTTATGTTGGCTTAAAAAATTGTATTTACTCAGCAGTTAGAG
>DCGH01000006.1 GCA_002315205.1 Erysipelotrichaceae bacterium UBA1783 | reverse complement strand
CTAAAATTGGATGTCTTCCTGCCTTTACATCTAAAACACCATCGGTAGTATATTGTGGTCTAACATAACCATGCCCACTACTTACAACAGCTAAACCATAAATAGCATCAATGACACCTAATGCTGTGGCTAACTGCTGTAGGTGTGGTAAAGAATTCTTTATTTCAGTTATCAATTCATTAAACAACTGAGTTTCTAGCTTAATTGACTTTTCTTGAGCATGAAGAATAATATCTTCCTTTTCCTTTAGCTCTTCTGTAATGAATCTTTCGCCAGTTGTTAGAGTTTGCTTACGTTGGTAGCCCCATTCTTCCTTGACCTGAGAAAGAGCTCCCTTAGAAACTTCAATATAATAACCATAAACACGATTATAACCAATTTTTAAGGTCTTAATCTGTGTTCTTTCCTTTTCTTTCTGTTCTAAATTGGCAATCCATTGCTGACTGTTCTTTGTTACTGATCTTAGTTCATCTAAATCGGCATGATAGCCATCCTTAAAGATACCACCATCGTGAACTAATAGAGGGGGATCCTCTACTAATGCCTTTTCTAATAGATTGTATACACTAGAACAATCATTTAAACTATCGAACTCCTTGTAGCAGCCACTTTCCTTTACAATCTGTAAAATGCCTGGAACCTGCTTTAAGGATTTCTGTAAACGAACACAATCCTTTGGATTGACGCTGCCATAGGCAATTCTTGCCACGATTCTTTCCAAATCATAAAGCTCAGATAAGTAATCCTTTAGTTCCTCACGCTTAATAAACTTACTATTAAGGTACCCAATCATATCTAATCTCTGATTTAGCTTGTCAATATTTCTTAAAGGTCGTGCTACCCAGCGCTTTAATGTTCTAGATCCAAGTGCACTTCTTGTTTTATCTAAATATGACCATAATGTAATAGATTTTGTGTTGGTTCTTGAAGGCTGTACCAGTTCAAGATTCGTCATTGTTGCATAATCCATTCTTAAAATTTCTTCCTCATCAGCAATGACGAATTCTCTTAAATGTGACATGCTTCTCTTTTGAGTTACCTCAAGATAATTCAATAATCTTCCAATGGCTGTCAGGAAATGAACATCCTCAATATCGTTACATAAATGCTTATATTCATCCTTAATAGATGTTTCATCACATGTTGATACAGTAACCATATAACCATTGTCTAAGCTCTTAATAATCTTGTTATTAAATCCACTATCAACTACAATTTCTCTAACATCATTAGAAATAATCGTTTGTAGTAAAACGATTGGATCATGCTTAATACTGATTAGCTTTGTTTCGCCTGTTGTAGATTCAGAGATGGCTAATGAATAGCCATAGCCATAATCTACTAAGCTAGCCAGATATACTGTTGCTCTTTCATCTAAAAGCTCATCCATAATTGTTCCAGGTGTAACAATTTTAATAACATCTCTTTTTACTAAGCCTACAGCCTCTGCTGGATCCTCTAGCTGTTCAACAATTGCGACCTTATAGCCTTTATTAATTAATCTTTGAATATATCCCGTTACAGCATGAAAAGGTACACCACACATAGGTACCTTCTCTTCAACTCCTGCATTTCTTCCTGTTAAAACCAAATCTAACTCATGTGATGCTATTTTTGCATCCTCAAAAAACATTTCATAGAAGTCCCCTAGACGATAGAAAACTAAAGCATCTGGATTCTTCGCCTTAACCTCTAAGTAATGTGTCATCATTGGTGTATATTGCTGACCCATTTTAACACCTTCTTATTTATTGCCATATTTCAAGCAATACTCATAGTTCTTTAGCTCTTTTTTGATCTTATGGCAGATACTAGCACTTGATGGGCCAAAGCTAATAACATAGCCAAAATATCTTTCTTTTACCTTGAAGGCTTTATTTTCCACTAGCTGGTCTACCTTAATAGCTTCCTTATCATTTAAAACGACAGTAATAGATAAAATAGAAGAGGTAACCATCTTAATGTTATTTAATCCACCTAAGGCGTTAATAATCTTTCTGATTTCAATCTTTCTTACATCAGGCTCTAAGAAGTCTAAAGCAAGAACTCGATAATAAACAAATGTAATAATCTGATATAGTACAAAATATATTGCACCAAAAACAATTAGCTTTAAAGCCATATTGTGGAAATCTACGTTATTGAAATAGCTAATCAAATCAATAATATTTCCCATACACATAGAGGTCACATCACCAGTATATTGATATCCAAGGTAAATACCTTCGATTGCCATAATCATATAGATGCTTCCAGTTAACAGAATATGAATTGTTAATAATAAAGGTGCTGTAAATAATAGGACATATTCTAGTGGTAATGATGATCCTGTTAAGAAGGATGCAACAATACCGATAATAACTAGACCTAAAACTCTTCTTTTATCCATTTTATCTGTGATATTGAAGAAATATGCCAGAATCAATGATGGAATGGAGAAAATATTAACAATGTAGGAAGGTGTGATAAACTTACCAACAGCTTTACCTACTGCACCAGTTACAACCTGCGCTGTCCAGATGCTTACATCACCAGTAATGCTCACATCAGCATTATTTACCCAGGTACCACCTAGAGTATCAAATAAAAACTGCTGCTTTGTGATGTTATCAATTCCTAATAGCTGTAGCATCTTATCTACTACACCATAAACGAATAATAATGCAGGATTCGTATTATTCTTTGAGATAAATCTTAATCCTCTCTGGAAGAACGAAATAAATCTAGGTGCAACTGCACAGGTTCCAATTCCACATAAGACTGTTAATAATAAAGCCAAGATAAAGAACCATACATCATTATCAATAAATTGTAGAATACCATAATTGAATCTCTTTCTGGAAATTCTATAAGTAACAACGACAACAACAATTGTGATAATACTTGCACATATTCCTAAATTTAATGGTGATAAGCTATTGTGCTCAATACCAATAGTATTATAATAATACGCTGCATTAAAGCTTGTTGAAGCTGCAAACATTGTTACAACATTAAAAGCGATATAACAAAAAATACCACCAATTACTGCTGTGACATCCTTATGCGTTTTACCGATATAGTTAATTACTACTGCTAATGGGAAAATCTCTTTTATTTCCTTTCCTAGAAACTGTAGAATTTCCAAAGCTGTCTTTAACACCTCACCTGTTACAGACATATTACCAATACCTGTAAATAATGAACCTATTAATAATAGTGCTATAGAAAATTTAACCGAATCTAGTATTGAATACCATTTCTTCGTCATTAAAAAACTCCTTTAAAATAACTGTTCCAAATGCTTTACCCAGCTTAATGAGTTATAGTGGGCAATATGAACCTTCTTTTCTGACAATGTGCAGACAATCTTCTTGCACTTTTCAATGTCAATATTGTATCTGTCAAAGCACAGCTTTGTGTTTGAAAAATCCTTTGATTCAAAACGAACCACAGTTGATTCATTTAAAATTAGTGAATTACCAATAGAATGGAAATGAGAATGATGAATACCATTCACCTCACATAAAGCCATAATATTGATACCTGGCTGTACAACTGCACCATTTAATGATCTGTTGAACGCAGTTGTACCTACCTGCGTTGATAATAATAAGCCTGATCCATGGAATGTTTCTAGCTTTTCATCGTTTAAATATACATCAATGGTCTTTGTCTTAAAGCTTTCAGTCCACATTTCATTCACTGCATAAATTGGTTCATTTTCGTCAATAACAATCTTTAATAAAGACTTTTCCTCAATAGAAGGATCCTTGAAAGAAATATCATCAATGCAATTGTTTAATTCCTTTAATGTATAATCAGCAAAAAAGCCTAGAGTTCCAGTATGAACGCCAGTAAATGCTACAGAATCAATACAATAAAGATATTTATGAATAGCAGATAGGAATGTACCATCTCCTCCTACAACACATACGATTTCAGGCTCAGTCTCACTATATACTAGCCCGTTATTTATTAATTTCTGCTGAATGGTAGTTGCTACCTTGATTGATACAGCATCATTTTTTGATACAATTGCGAATTTCTTCATAAAACTTTCCTTCTTATTCATTTTATTGTAACATATTTTATAGAGGTTATACCATATGAAACACGAAGTTGAACTAGAATTGAAAACAATCATCACACAACAACAATTTGAAAAGCTGGCATCATTTTACCAGCCTTTAGAGTTTGTAGAGCAGCATAATTACTATTATGTTACAGATGATTTATCTCATTATGGCTTTAGAGTAAGAGTACGAAATGGGGAAAAATTATTCACCCTAAAGAATTATGTCAATGGAACCACCTATGAATATGAAAAAGTATTTACTGGTGAAATTGATGATGATCCTGAAATTATTGATGTATTAGATCAATTCCATGTTCAAAAGCCATACACCCTATTTGGTGAACTGATTACTGAAAGAGCTGTGTATGATAATGGCTTTGCTGAATTATGTTTTGATATCAATCATTATAATGGATTAACAGATTACGAACTAGAATATGAGGTCCAGCAGCCTCATGATCATCAGAAAGCTTTTTTAGAAATCCTTGCAAAGGCAGATATTGAATATATTCCTTCTTGGGCCTCAAAATATAAAAGATGCTTAAAAACAAAATAAATGGTGCTTTTAAAAGCACCATTTTCTATTTCATTGAAATCATTAAATATATAAAGTTAACAATTCAAAATACTATTTTCGATCGATATAGCTATTTTCGTAAATATCAATGAACTCCATTATAAACTTTATCCTGTTTGCAAATGTCTCATCTTCTTCTAAAACCTTATCGTATGAGTTCATACAATAAATACTATATTTATTTAGATTAGAATAACAAATTGGCAAAATAATTAGATTATCTCTTTTAACATAACTAAGTTCTTCTTTATATAATACTTTAAAAGTTTCAAAAGCCTTATTAGGGTCTTTAAATACAGCATAACCTTCTTCCGTTGCCCCGATTTCAAAATCAGAACTTATTAATTCAAATTTATTTTTATCTACCATTCCTTTTATTCCATTACCATTTGTATATTCCTTGACATAGTGAATTTTCAATTTTTGGCTGATAACTATATAAGAAGAATGTATAACCTAAAACTAGTAATAATGGTATTATAACAACTAATTTTTTCCTCATTTTTATTTTCTCCTTTTATACTTTCATTATAATATATATTTATTTCAATATCATTAAAAAAAAGATAAATTTCTTAGTAGTTACGCTAGATTTTATCCTTTTTTCTAATTTTCTGTTTTATTTTGGGTTATGTTTTATCTTTGAATATA
>DCGH01000097.1:302-9742 GCA_002315205.1 Erysipelotrichaceae bacterium UBA1783 | reverse complement strand
GATGGCGTAACAACAATCGTAAATGAATATACAGCAGTAACAACATCTGTATCAGTAGCGAAGGTATGGAACGACGCAGACAACCAGGATGGTGTAAGACCAGAAACATTAACAGTAACATTAGTAGCAGATGGTGAAGCAACAGAAATGACAGTCACATTAAGTGAAGAGAATGACTGGACAGCAACATTAGAAGACTTACCAATGTACAAGAATGGAGCAGAAATCGAATACAGCTGGGATGAAGGCGAAATCGAAGGATATGAGCTAACAGAGACAACAGTAGAGGAAGGCTTAACAACATTCACAAATACACATGAAGTATCAAAGATCGAAGTAGAATTTGAGAAGGTATGGGTAGGCGATGAAGAAGACAACAGACCAGAATCAATTACAGTAGTATTATTAGCAAATGGAGATCCAACAGATAAGTCAATCACAGTAACAGCAGAAGACAACTGGTCAGGTAAGTTTGAGGACTTAGATGAATTCGCAAATGGTGAAGCAATTGAATACACAATTGAAGAGCTAGAAGTAGAAAACTATATTTCTCAGATTACAGGCGATCAGGAAACTGGCTTCACAATCACAAATACTTATGATTTAACTGAAGTAGAAGTATCTAAGGTTTGGGAAAATATTCCTGGAGCTGATGAAGAACCTACACCAGATACAGAAGAACCATTAGTATTAGCTGATGAAGAAACAGATGGTGAAGAAGCTGAAGAAGAATCAGAATCTGTATTACCAGAATCAATCACAGTAGTTCTTGTTAAGGATGGAGAAGAAACTGATGTTACAGTTGTATTAAATGAAGAAAACAACTGGACAGCTAAGTTCGAAAACTTAAAGAAGTACAATGTAGCAGAAGATGGTACATTAACTGAAATTGAATACTCTGTTAAGGAAGTTGAAGTTGAAAACTTCTTAAGCAAGGTAGAAGGTGATCAGGAATCTGGATACACTATTACAAACACATACAACTTAAGAGATGTAAGTGTAGTAAAGGTATGGGAAGAAAAGAACACTAAGAAGTACAGACCAGACAGCGTAACTATTAACCTATTAGCTGATGGTGCAATCGTAGATACAGTAGAATTAAGTGAAGAAAATGAATGGTTCCATACATTCGAGGACTTACCTTATTACACTGTAAATGAAGATGGTACTTATACTGAAATTCAGTACACTGTAGAAGAAGTTGAAGTTGAAAACTACACAACTACTTACGAAGGTGATATGGAAGTTGGCTATACAGTTATTAACACATTAGAAGGTGGCATTGATGTACCTCCTACAGGTGATGGTAATATGCCAGTATACTGCTCAATGATTTCAGTAACATCATTATTATTAATGGGTATCATGATCGTATTAAAGAAAAAGTACGAAATGAACTTCTAAAAGATGAAGAAGAGGGATTGTAAAAATTCCTCTTTTTTTTGTACCTTTAATGTAGAATGAGAAAATTAAATAAAAAAATTATAATAAATATAAGCAAAAATGATGATTATTTAGTGCTATTTATCTTATAATAATTTATATAAATAATTATTTAATAATAAAAGGAGTCAATAATATGAAAGTATTATTTGTTACAAGTGAATGTGCACCATATTCTAAATCTGGTGGCTTAGCAGACGTTGCTTTCTCATTACCACCTGCATTAAAGCAGGCAGGTCAGCAGGTTGAGATTATTACACCTTTATATAAGTGTGTAAAGAATCGTTTTGCTGATCAGCTTACCTTTATGAGCTCTGGTACTATGGGCGTTGGATCAACTGAAAAATACTACGGATTATTTCGTGGTGAATTAAGTGGCGTTCCTATTTGGTTTATCGATAATGAAGAGTTTTTTAACCGTGATAAGCTATATGGATATGATGATGATAAGCTGAGATTTGCCTGGTTCTCAAAAGCTGTCGTTGAACTTATGGATAAGCTGGATTTCTTCCCAGATATTATGCATTGTAACGACTGGGAATCAGCTTTATCAGTTATTTACTTAAAGGATGCTCAATTATCAAGAGAAAAATTCCAAAATGTTAAATCTGTTTTTACGATTCATAATATTGCTTATCAGGGTCAATTTGGTGAGCAGGATTTAACAACAACATTTGGACTTCATTCAGGATGGTATGAGGGTGGATTAGGCTATTTCTATCAGGGTAGAAGAGACATTAACCTGATGAAGGGTGCGATGCTAATGGCCGATGCAGTTTCTACAGTTTCTCCAACCTATGCAATGGAAATTCATGAACCAAAGTTTGGTAGAGGATTAGAAAATATTGCTTATACATGTGATCATAAACTATATGGTATTTTAAATGGTATTGATATGGATCATTATGATCCAATGAAGGATAAGAGAATTGCCTGCCCATTTGATGTTGATACTGTAATTGAAAATAAAGCGGTTTGTAAGGAACGTTTACAGCACTTATTTGAAATGAACGTTGATCCTAGCTGGCCAGTATTATGTTCTGTGGCAAGATTAGTTGAGCAGAAGGGTATTGAGCTGATTAAGGAAGTATTACCAGGATTAATGGATATGGGATGTCAGGTTATTATCTTTGGTCAGGGTGAACAGAGGTATATTGATTACTTTAATGAATGCAAGAAAAAGTGGCCGGAGCAGTTTGGCTTCTCATCAAATTATTCTGAGGAAACTGCTGCTGAAGTATTTGCAGGCTGTGATTTCTATCTGATGCCTTCTAACTTTGAACCATGTGGCTTATCACAGATGATGGCTATGAGATATGGTACTATCCCAATTGTTTACGAAACAGGTGGATTAAAGGACTCTGTAAGACCATATAGTGATTTCGATGGTATCGGTGATGGTTTCTCATTTGACCGTTATGATTCAAAGCATCTGTATTTAACAATTATGGAAGCAATTAAGGTATGGTTTGCTGATAAGGAAAACTTCAGAGCAATCCGCAGAAGATGTATGAAGAAGGATTTCTCTTGGGATAAGTCTGCAAGAAAGTATATCAAGATGTATTCAGATATTTGTGGTGTTAAGGCCGATACTCGTATTTCCTTCCAGGATGCTTATGATGTATTAAAGGTTGTATACGAAGACATCTATAAGGAAAATAAAAAGCATAATCCTGAAATCTTTAAGGAAGGCTTCTTCCTAAGTATTCAGATTGCCATTGAAGGACCTGGTGCTGGAACATTCAGAATGTTCTATACAAACAATGAATTTATTATTGAGCCTTATTCTTATATGAATGCTGATACAAAGATTGCCTCAACATTCGATAATCTTTACTATATTGCTACAGGAAGATTGAACTTTGATAAGCTATTCATTAATGGACAGCTGAAGCTAAAAGGCAGCTTCTCTAAGGGCTTAACAGTAAAGAGAATGATTTCAGTTGAATAAAAGTCATTTAAGAGGAAAGTAATTTTCCTCTTTTTTTACTTCCTTTTTCTAAGAGAAAAATGGGTGTATAATTAAACTTAGGATAAAGGAGAGATAATTATGTTTTGGCAACTATTAAATATTGAACCTACAACTGATAAAAAGAAAATAACAAATGCTTATAGAGAGCAGTTGGTGAATACAAATCCAGAGGATAAGCCCGAGCAGTTTAAGGCGTTGAGAGAGGCTTATGAGCAAGCATTGGCTTATGCTGAAAGTGGTGGTGCATTAGAAAAAACACCAGTAGAAAAGTGGGCGGACCAGCTTGAGGAATTATACAATGATTTTTCAAGAAGAAGAGATGTAAACTGTTGGAAGCAGCTATTAAGTGAAAATGTCTGTGTTGCCTTAGGAACAAGAATTCAGGTAGAGGAAGCCCTACTTCATTTCTTTATGCAAAAATATTTCCTGTCTCATGAGGTTTGGTTATATCTGAATGAGCAGTTTAGCTTTACAGAACGCTTAAATGAATTATATGAAGCTTATCCAAGTGATTTCGTAGATTATGTCATTTTAAATGGCATTAATTTTGAGGATACCTTACCAATGATGATGTTCTATCCTGGAAAGGATGGACAACAATGTGAGCAGTATTTAAATCTTTATATCAAGGCAAGAAATGCAGTTGGAAAAGAGAGTGGACAGTTAATTGAACAGCTATTATCCTTATCTGAGCATCACCCTTATGGCGATGCTATGAGTATGATTCATCAGATTAGTCAGGATAACGACCAGAGTGAGCAGTTAGCAGCTTTAGTTGAAAAGTATGGATATGAGCACCGATTAGCTTTAATGTTAGCCGATGTCTATTTTAACAATAACGAATTTGAAAAATGCGAACAGGTTTGCCAGAAGTGCTTAGACATCTATCCTGATGATACTAGAATTATGTGGTGCTTAGCGAATGCTTTAGGTGGACAGGAAAAATATAAGGAAGGCATTGAGATTATTCATGATTTAATGAAGCTTGCTGGTGGAGACCAAAGACAGCTTGAGGATTTAAATAATCGAAGAGCTGAATGGAATGAATCTCTAATTGAAAAATACCAGCAGCAATATCAGCAAAATCCAGAGAATAATGACCTTCGATTAGATTTGTCATGGGCATTATTACAGAATGAACGCTTTGAAGAAGCAGATGAGATTTCTAAAAATCTTATTCTTGAAGAAACAAATCCTTTTGATTATTACAATTTGTTAAGTAATATTGATTTTTGTGTAGATCGTGCTGAGGAGGGCTTAGATAAGCTGAATAAGCTAATTGAGGTTATTAAGGTAATGCAGCCTGATGGTACAAAAAAGACCGCAAAACGTATTAAAAGGCTTGCTGAGATGATTGCTAGAAAGGCTTATTATCTGTTTACCATAAATAGAGTTGAGGAAGGCTTTTCAACCTATAAGGAAGCCTTGGAGGTCGATGATAAGGACCCAGATATCTTAACTCAAATGGCACAAATGAGCTATCGTTATAAAAGGTTTGAGGATACGATTTATTATGCAAGACAGATTACTAAGGTTAAACCAAATGCTTATCATGGATTCCTATTATTAGCCTATGGCTTATTTATGACAAATAAGGATAATGAAGCCTTTGATAATGTTAATAAGGCAATTGATTTATACAGTGGTGATTTAGAAAGCTATGTACTAAAGCTAAGGCTATTAATCAGAAACAATGCGGTAGATCCTGCAAGAGAGCTGTTACAGTTTTTATTAGATAATGGCTGTGGTGAGGATTTGTCAGTACAGTTCTGCCAAGGTAATATTGTAGATTTCTTTGATAAGGATGAAGAGAAAGCTTTTGAAATCTATAAGAATATTGTTACAAAAATAGAGGAGGGCGTTTTCTGCTCAATCAGTGATATTGTTTATTTCCATTATCTGGTATTGTTAGGAGATCGAAGGGATGCTAATAAGCCAGAGGACCGTAAGGAAATGATTGCTGTAGCAGATAAAGGATTAAAACACAATAAAGACCTCTATGGTTTATTGGATTATAAGGCATGGCTATTAATGCGCGATAACCAAAAAGAGGAAGCGTTAAAGATCTATTTGCAGCTTTCTGAAAGAGAAAAGCACAACTCTGAGGTAGAATTTCAGATTGGTAAATTGTATTATGATGATTTAGATCACAATGCAGATTTATCTCTAGAGTATTTCTTAAAAGCTTTTGAAAAGGGAAATAATGGTAGCTTATTCTATTTGGCATATCTGTATTACTTAATGGAGCAGTTTGACGAGTCTGAACGCTTCTGCCTGTTATTAAGAGAGGATGAAGAACGCATTGGCAATATCGATGTAGATAGCTACTATCGCATGTCCTACATCTATGAAAAGAGAAAGCAGTTTGATTTAGCACTAAAAGAAAATGAGATTGCACTTGAAAATGCCAGAAAGAGAAGCATGAAGCTTACAAGCTATTATAATCATAAGGTTCGCTTATTAAGAATGGCAAATAAACCTGATGAAGCCATTGAGGTATTACAATACATGAAGGAAAGCCTGAATGTAGATTATGCTGAGGATGATATGATTGATGTATATCTTCAGTTTGGAAGATATGATGAGGCAAAACGAATCATAGCATTGAAGCTAAAGGATGCTTCCAGCTGTTCTCATGCAGCAATGTCATTAGTAAAGCTCCATTTACTAACCAATCATCCAACTAAGGCAAAGCTACAGCTATTTAACTATAAAGCTGTAATGAACAATGGTGATGAAGAGTTCGCTACAAAGATTATGAATCGCTTTGAGCATAAAACAGATAAGATAATCCAGCAAGCTTTGGAAAAGCTTCAGGCTAAAAGAGAACAGGGCAAAAATGCCAAGGAAGAGCTTTTACGTGTTGCTGAGGCTTATCTTGAAGATGAAAATGAAGAGAAGGCAATTGAATTTGCAAAGCTTGCATTGGAAGAATATCACAATGATCCTGCTAAATATTCTGAAGCAAAGGCAATGGATCGAGTTCTATTAGGCAGAATTTATGTTGTTCTAAAACAGTTTGATTTAGCAAAGGAACAGTTTGATGCAGCTAGAAAATATCTATGCAACAACTGTAGCTATGGTCAATGTAAGGATGCAGATACCTTTGAAATTTATATGCTAGTTCGTCAAGGGTTATACAAACAGGCATATCAAAGATGTGAAAGCTTAATAAATAAGTGGTGTGATGAAGAAGATTATGTTATTCTAATGGAGTTATTAAAGAAGAAAAGGTAGTTTATGATTGTTGGAATTGATTTAGGAACAACCAATAGCCTTGTTGCCTACTACAAGAATGGAAAAAGTGAGGTCATCCCAAACAGATTAGGGAAGCTATTAACCCCATCCATTATTTCAGTAGATGATAAAGGAGATATCCTTGTTGGTGAAACAGCAAGGGAATATGGATACTTACATTCTGGCTCTACAGCTAAGGTTTTTAAGCGTACCATGGGAACAGATAAAAAGTATGTTCTAAATGGATTGAGCTTTTTATCTGAAGAGCTAAGCAGCTTTGTTCTTAGATCTCTAAAGGAGGATGCTGAGGTTTTCCTTCAGGAAACAGTTGATGAGGCCATTATTTCAGTTCCAGCCTATTTTAATGATAACCAGCGTAAAGCCACTAAAAAGGCGGGAGAATTGGCAGGCTTAAAGGTTTCAAGAATTATTTCTGAGCCAACTGCTTCTGCTATTGCCTATGGTGTAGGTGACAATAATAAAATGGAACGCTGTATGGTGTTTGATTTAGGTGGAGGAACCTTTGATGTTTCCATCTTAGAATATTACAAGAGCATTATGGAGGTTCATGCCATAGCTGGTGATAACTATCTTGGTGGCGAAGACTTCACGATGACCCTTTTAGAGCTGTTTTTAGATAGGATTGGTATTACAGCTGAAGAAGTAGACCAATTTACGCTAAATGCTCTTTATAAGGCTTCTGAGAAGGCCAAATGCGAGATTTCAACAAAATTTACAGTGAATATTTCAGTAAAAATTGATGATGTAACCTATAGTGAGGACATTACACTTGAAGAGTATGAAAAGGCGTGTAAGCCATTATTAGAGAAGCTTAGAAAGCCGATTGAAAAAAGCTTAAGAGATGCAAAAATTGGATTAGATGATTTGGACCGCGTGATTTTAGTAGGTGGGGCAACAAGATTATCTATTGTTAGAGATTTTGTTGAGCAGCTAATGAATATCTATCCGGATTTCTATGTGAATCCAGATACCTCTGTCGCTGTTGGAGCTGCATTACAGGCAGCAATGAAGCAGAGAGATAAAAACATTGAGGAGATTATTTTAACAGATGTTTGTCCATTTACCTTAGGTACTGAGGTCGTAAAGGATAATGGTGCCTTTGATGAACCAGGTCACTTCTTACCAATTATTGAACGTAATACGGTTATTCCTGTCAGCAAAAAACAGCGTGTTTATACTGCTCATGATAACCAGGACCATGTCAATGTGAAGGTATTACAGGGAGAAAGCAGAATGGCCAGTAACAATTTTCTATTAGGAGAGATTGTAGTAGAGGTTCCTGTTGGGCCAAAAGGTAAGGAAGCGATTGATATCACCTATACCTATGATGTTAACTCTTTACTTGAGGTTGAGGTTACTGTTGTTTCAACAGAGCAGAGTAAAAAGGTCATCATTCAAAATGAAGGTAATAAGATTTCTGAAGAGGAAGCTAAAAAGAGATTTGAAATTCTGCAGTATTTAAAGCAGAATCCAAGAGAGGATGAGGAAAACTACTTAGCTTTATTACGTGGTAATCGTTTATATGAGGAAACCATTGGTAAGGATAAGGATGTTATCGAAAAGGCTTTAGATAATTTTGAGTATATTTTAAATACTGGTTCTCGTCTTGAAATTGAAAGAACAAGAAAGAGAATGCTAGAAATGTTCGATGAAATAGAACGTCAGGATTTTAAGGGACTATTGTCATAATCCCTTTTTCTTTATGAGATGAAAAATGTTATAATACTTACGAGGTTTGTTTTATGAAAAAAGAAGAATATATGGCAAAGAATTTGAATGAGCTAAAGGAGCTTGCCAAGGAAAAGGATTTAAAGATTACTGGTCTAAAGAAGGAAGAGATTGCTGATTTATTAGCTTTAGATGAGGAAGAAAAGGCACAGGAAAAGAACAATAATGATTTAAAGGGCTGTGAAGGTATTCTGGAGGTAACCCAGGATGGCTTTGGCTTTATCCGTTGTGAAAATTATTTAAGTGGTGAAAATGATGTATATGTTTCTCATTCTCAAATCAGAAGATTCAATTTGAGAACTGGTGATACTATATCTGGTGTGAAAAGAGGGAAAATCAATAATGAACGCTTTGATGCCTTAATTCATGTTGGCCAGGTCAATGGCTTAAATCCTGAAATTTCAAAAAGAAGAAAAAGCTTTGAGGATTTGACACCAGTCTTCCCAAATAAAAGAATCCGTCTGGAAAATGATGATGAGCTTTCTATGAGAATTGTTGATCTGTTATCTCCAGTAGGTAAGGGACAAAGAGGAATGATTGTTTCTCCTCCTAAGGCAGGAAAGACAACACTATTAAAGCATATTGCGTTGTCAATGCAGAAGTCTAATCCTGATATTCATCTGATTATTCTGCTAATTGATGAAAGACCTGAAGAGGTTACAGATATCAAGGAAACTGTCGTTGGTAAAAATGTTGAGGTTGTTTTCTCAACCTTTGATGAACAGCCAGAAAGACATAAGAGAGTATCTGAAATGACCATTGAGCATGCTAAACGTTTAGTAGAGGCTGGCAAGGATGTTGTTATTCTATTGGATAGTATTACTCGTTTAGCCAGAGCCTATAATTTAACTGTGGTTTCTAGTGGTAGAACCTTGTCAGGTGGTTTAGATCCAGCAAGCTTATATATGCCAAAGCGTTTCTTTGGGGCAGCCAGAAATACCAGAGAAGCCGGAAGCTTAACCATCTTAGCAACTGCTTTAGTTGAAACAGGCAGTAAGATGGATGATGTCATTTATGAGGAATTCAAGGGTACTGGTAA
>DCGH01000097.1:0-246 GCA_002315205.1 Erysipelotrichaceae bacterium UBA1783 | reverse complement strand
GAAAGAAGAATGTTCCCAGCAATTGATATTTTAAAGTCTGGAACCAGAAGAGAAGACCTGTTATTGAATGCAGATGAGATGGAAGCAATCAATATTGTCAGACGTCTGTTAAATAACAATTCTAAGGAAGAATCTATTGACGCTTTAATCAATCTGTTTACCAGAACAAAGAATAATCGAGAGCTAGTGAATAAAATAAAAGTTGAAAAAATCTTTTAAATAAGAAAAAGGGGCTGTAAAAAAATA
>DCGH01000063.1 GCA_002315205.1 Erysipelotrichaceae bacterium UBA1783 | reverse complement strand
TTACGGAACCTCTTACTGTAGGACGGATACCCATGTGTCTCTTACGACCTGCTTTACCAATCTGGATGTTAGCATGTTCGATGTTTCCAACTTCGCCGATAGTTGCGCGGCATCTCATTGATACCTTTCTAACTTCGCCGGATGGGAGACGAACCTGTGCGTAATCATCTTCCTTAGCCATGAGCTGTGCTCCGTTTCCTGCGGAACGAGCAAGCTGACCACCCTTACCAGGCTTTAATTCAACATTGTGAATCATTGTTCCATCAGGAATATTTGCAAGTGGTAAGCTGTTACCAGTCTTGATATCAACCTTTTCACCTGAAACAACCTTAGCACCAACAGTTAAACCCTGAGGTGCGATGATGTAACGCTTTTCACCATCAGCATAATTTAATAATGCAATGAATGCACTTCTATTTGGATCGTATTCGATTGTAGCAACTGTTGCTGGAACATTGTCCTTATTACGCTTGAAATCGATAATACGATAAGCTCTCTTATGTCCACCACCCTGATGTCTAGTAGTGATACGGCCTGTGTTATTTCTACCTGCCTTTGACTTAACTGGAGCTAATAATGATCTCTCTGGCTTAGTGCATGTGATATCAGCACTGTAGTCAATAGTAGTCATTCCTCTACGACCAGCAGTCGTAGGCTTGTACTTTTTAATTGCCATTTTTTTCTCCTTTTACGCATTTAATCCGGAAATAGCGCTGTCTTCCGATATTTAGGATTTAATTAATCCTTGTCATATAAGTCAATAGAATAACCTTCAGCAAGCTTAACGATTGCCTTGTGATATCCATTAACTGTACCACTGTATCTGCCCATTCTCTTTGCCTTTGAAGCAGTGTTAACAGTGTTTACCTTTTCAACCTTTACATTGAAGATTTCTTCAACGGCCTGGCGAATTTCAGTCTTATTGGCACCCTTCTTAACTTCGAAAGTTACCTTGTTGTCAGCTTCCTGAGCTGTTAATGTCTTTTCTGTAACGATTGGACGAATAATAATATCTCTTGCTGCCATATTACTGTAAAGCCTCCTCAATGCTCTTTACTGCTGCTTCTGTAGCAACTAGTGTGTAAGCATTTGCTAACTGTAAGCAGTTGATTCCATCTGCTAATTCGAAATCACAGTTTGGAAGATTTCTCATACTTAACCAAGCATTTTCCCAATCTTCTTCAACATCGAATACGAATAATACCTTGCGATCAACACCTAAAGCGTTCATAACTTCCTTGAAATCCTTAGTCTTGATTGCATCTAACTGAATCTTATCAACAACCTTTAGAGCACCGCTCTGAGCGATTGTAGCTAAGTAAGATCTTAATGCTAATCTAGCAACCTTGCGGTTTAGCTTGTAGCCATATGATCTTGGCTTTGGACCGAATACGATACCGCCACCTACGAACTGAGTAGCAGATCTTTGAGCATGTCTTGCTCCACCTGTACCCTTCTGACGGATTGACTTCTTACCAGTCTTTGATACTTCGCTTCTACCCTTTGTACAAGCTGTACCCTGTCTTAATGAAGCCTGCTGCATTACTACAGCATCGAACATAGCCTGCTTATTTGGCTCAATTCCGAATACAGCTTCATTTAATGCTAATTCATGTAACTGTTCACCCTTCTGGTTTGTTACGTTAACTGTAATGTTTGCCATGGATTAAGCCTCCTTCTCGTAACTTACTAATTCAACTGGAGCTACGTGCTTAACTGGCTTAACTGTTGTCTTAACAACAACTACGCCCTTTCTTGGTCCTGGCACATTACCCTTAATTAATAAGCAATTGTTTTCCATATCAACCTTGATGATTTCAAGATTCTGGTTTGTAGTAGTGTAGTTACCTTCCTGACCAGGTAAGATTCTACCCTTGTTGATGATACCATTGTTACGTCCGTTAGTTGCTAATGAACCAACTGTTCTGTGACAAGGACCAACACCGTGAGTAGCCATTAACATATGCTGGTTGTTACGGTAAATTGCACCCATGTAACCTTTACCACGAGATGTTCCCTGAACATCTACCTTATCTCCTGCTGCGAATAAATCAGCAGTAACTGTTGCGCCTAATTCTAAGCCAGCCATTTCATCGCTCTTGATTTCTCTGTAGAATCTCTTAGCAGCTGTATTAGCCTTAGCAGCATGGCCCTTATTAGCCTTTGTAGCTTTTGAGTCTTTTAAGTCTTCCATTCCAAGTTGTAGTGCTACATAACCGTCGTTTTCAACTGTCTTAACCTGTGTTACAACATTTGGTGTTACTTCAACGACTGTAACTGGAATGAGTGTCCCATCATTTGCGAAAACTTGTGTCATTCCAAGTTTGCGTCCCATTAATCCTTTCATGATGCCTCCTCCTTCTTAATTTCTTATAACTTAATTTCAATGTCAACGCCGCTAGGTAACTCTAAACCTGTTAATGCGTTGATTGTTTCAGCACTTGGACCAACAATTTCAACTAATCTCTTATGAGTTCTGATTTCGAACTGTTCACGAGAATCCTTATACTTGTGTGTTGCTCTAATTACTGTTACTACCTGTTTTTCAGTTGGTAGTGGAACTGGTCCAACAACCTTCTTAGCACCGTGCTTCATAGCTGTGTCAACGATCTTAGCTGTAGCTAAATCTAATGAGCGGTGTTCGTAAGCCTTTAGACGAATTCTAACTGTGTTCTTTGCCATGGATATTCCTCCTTTGCTTTGTCTATTTCCATGATAGACCCGTTCAATGCGAATTACCCGGCCCCACACCATGACAACTGATTCCAGTGTGCCGGCAACCTCGCACATCCATACGGTCGCAATGATAAGTATACGCTCTTATCCATACTTTTGCAACACTTTTTTTAATTATTTTTTATTTTTTTCAAGAAGTTTAAAAACCTTAGATTTTATCGTATTTATCGGCTTTTTTCGATGCATACATCCACCCCTGTATTTCTCACAATATGACAACTAACTTCGGCGTGCTGTTTTTTGTGCTATTTTTTTGACTAATACAAAAATTTTTTATTATTTTCTTGCCAAAAAAGCAAATAATAAAAGTAGCTATGTTCCAATAGCTACTTTTTATTCATTAAATACATCTTTATTTCTTCTAATAATGGCTTTAATCCACAATATTCCTTGCTCAAAAAGCCCTTTGACAGCCTTTTACAGCCTCCTGCACACATCCAGCAATATTCGCACCTAGCACATTGCTCCTTATTTTTTCTCTGCTCTAAGGCAAATTGCCGTGCTTTAGGGCTATATAGCAGCTTTTCAACAGAATTTTCCTTAATATTACCTAACAGATATTGGTCCAATGCATAAAAGTCGCAAGGATAACAATCACCATCAGCCTCAATGATCAGCTGTGGTACACATTTACCATCATTGCCACAGGTTAATGGAGGCAAACCAGATAGCATCATTGCAAGATCTTCAAACAATCCAATATTGATCCCCTCTTCATCTTCCTTCCAGCATTGAAGCAATTTCAGATAGAAGGTCGCAAAGCGCTCTGGCGTAATCGCAAATTCATTTTCATTGTCTAATCCAGAAATACAAGGAATCAGCTGAACATATTTTAAATTATTCTCTTTATAGAACTGATATAGCCTTTCAGGATATTGTGCTAGCTTTTGGGATAATACTGTCAGAATATTAAATTGAATATCATATTCCTTTAACAGCTCTATCGCCTTCATTACATCCTCAAAGCTGCCATTACCTTGACTATCCAATCGATAAAAATCATGATTCTGTTGAAATCCATCTAACGATACCCCTAATAGAACATCATTTTTCTTAAATAGCTCGCAATACTTTCTATCGATTAATAAAGCATTGGTTTGAATGCTGTATTGAATCTGCTGTCCATCTTTTCTCTTTTCTTTTACTTTTTGAAAGAAGCGTTCAAAGAAATCATAGCCAGCTAAAAGTGGCTCCCCACCCTGAAATCCAAAGCTAACACATCCTTTTTCACCAGCAAATTCCAGAATCTTATCAATGACATCTGTCATTGTTTGATGGTTCATCATCCCTTTGCAATTGACTTCTCTATGGACACTAACATCCTTATAGAAGCAATATTCGCAATTCAATTGACAGCTAGCGGAAGCAGGTTTAATCAATACGGATACTGCTCTCATTTCTTTAATCCCAAGCGTTCAAACTCCTCTATTGGAGCCTGTACCTCTTCCATGATACGAGCAAGATTATCCTTCATTCTCACTTCTACCGCTTCATCATGAAGTAATTCATCCTGTTGTACACCCTTTAGTAGCATATCACCCCAGATGTAAGAATTATTCTTAGAAACGCCTTCCATCTTTAAATACGGCAATCCATTAGAATATTTGTCACCCTCAACTAATTTTGCTGATTGTAATTGTTGGGCATTGAAGAATCCTCTTTGATTTTCTGGCATTAATGTACATTCCACAAATGGTCGATTCTCCGCATTAGCTGAAGCTTTCATATAAACATATTCGCCATCGGTAATGCTGACATGGCCACCATGAGTGCCAAAGATCAGATAGTCATGAATGACCTTTTCTTCCTTTAATACCTGTAGTAAAGATCTTCCTTCCATATTTTCAGGGATTTCCAAACCAAAGTAATCTAATAATGTTGGAGCAATATCAATGGTACCAGCCAGCTGATTAATCTCTCTGGCTTGCACATTTGGTAAATGCATAAAGAAAGGAATATGAATAATCTCATCATGCAAAGGCATCCAGTTCTTTCCCAAATAATTATGTTCTCCTAATAAGAAGCCATGGTCAGTATTCACGATAATCATCGCTTCATCCCACAAGCCATAGCCATCTATCAGATCTAAAATCTTACCTAAATAGGTATCACACATCGTTAATAAGGAAGCATACTCCTTAGCTAGTGTCTGCTTATCCAAATCATCATCACAAGGCATATAGGCAGGCCAGTTAATGTCAATCTTACCTAAATCATATAAAGCTCTGTATTTTTCAGGCACATAATATGGCTCATGAGGGTCAAAGGATTCAATCTGTAAAAACCAGTTATCATAGCCATGGTATTTACGAATAAATTCCATTCCTGCCTCAAAGGTTTTCACGCTGGATAAATCCTCTTCATTGACCATGGCCTTTTTATTTGCGGCATGCTGATAGGAAGAAATATACATCTTCTGATACTTCTTCTGTTCGATTTCTCCTACATCCAATCTGCACTTCCAACGGTCACCCTCTTGACCTCTAAAGGCTTCATAGCTGCTATATCTGTTATGGTAGGTTGCTCCCCCATCCTCAAAGTAATGAGAATGGTCTGTACACATATGGGTATAAATACCATTTTTGGATAGCTGCTCAATACAAGAGAAATCAAATGGTTCTAGTGGCCCCCCAGCTGCGATGAAGAAAATTATATTTACCAGTATGAAGCTCTCTTCTTGCCGGCATACAAGGCATAGAGCCACCATAGAAGTTTTCAAACCTACAGCACTTTTCCTTTAATCTTTCAAAGTTTGGTGTGATACACCAATCATTCCCATAGCTGGACAAAAACTTTCTGGTTAATGTATCAAACATAATCATGATTGCTTTCATATGATTTCTCCCTTTTATTTAATACTATTATACTTTTTTTCATTATTGATGAAAATAAAAAGCTCGAAGATTGTTCTTCGAGCCAATTTACCAGTTTTAAATTATTATAGCTTTAATTATCCTGCCATCTGTTCCATCATCTTATTTAATGAAACAACACCACCCTGACCGATTTCCATTAATTCATCGATATCTAATTCTTCAATAGTTTCAGTCATCATTCTTCTGCCCAACAGCTCCAATAGCATTGTTAAATTCATTCCAGTGATTACCTTGAATCTAGGATTTTCAGCTACGATGTACATACTTCTGTTACTAGGAGTTCCACCTAATAAATCACAGAAGCCCACAACACCACTGCCATCATCGATTTCAGCAATAGCTTCTCTGATTCTTTCATCAAATCCCTCTGGATCATCTGATGGTAATAAGCAAAGTGCCTTTACCTTTTCAATGTCTTCACCAAAGAATAGCTTAGAAGAGTCCAGCATTCCTTCTGCCATATGACCATGGCTCATTAATAAAATTCCAATCATGTTATATCCCTCTTATTTCCTGTATTTTCATTATAATCAAACTAGATGAATTTTGCATTAAAATTTGATAACTATTATAGAAAAAACCGATATCTCTATCGGTTTTCTACTGGTTTCTTTTCTGCTTTCTTTTCTTTTGCGGGCATATCCATTACATAACGGATAAATGACAATGTTAATGGGATACCAAATAAGCCTAAAACACCAAACAGATTCATACCAACAATCATGGCAACTAAGGTTGTTAAAGGGTCTAAGCCTAAATCATCTCCAACCAGCTTAGGTTCGATGATATTTCTAATAATAGTAATTACAGTATAGACAATTAATAGCCATACGCCATAAACCACCTTGCCCAAAATCAATTCAGCAATTGCCCAAGGTATTAGTGCTGTACCAACACCTAATACTGGTAAAATATCTAGTATTGCTATTAAAACTGATAGCATGATTGCATTAGGGGTTCTGCCAATGATTAAGCCAATAGCTAATTCTACAAAGGTAATACCCATAATTAAGGCATAGGATTTAATAATTGAGAATAGCTTTGTCTTAACAAATAGTACAAGCTTTCCAACTAATCCCTTCATTCTCTTTGGAATCCATTTCTTTAGAGATTCATTGACTCTGTCATAATCAATTAAGATATAGAAGGATGAAATAATTGCCACCACAATATTTAAGAATAAAGATGGTACAGAAGTTACAAGATTGGTCACAAAACTACTTAATGAAGAAGCTGCCGCTAATAAAATACTCTTTAATCCATCAGCTGCTGCAGATAGAATTGTGTTCATGAAATCCTTTGCTTCCACAGGAAGCTTAGAGCTGTATTCTGTAATTGCCGCAGTAATATTATTAATTAATGGCTCAACATTACCAGCATAAGAGCTGCCCCAAGCCACTAAGTCCTTCACCTTATCCACCAAATAAGCAACAATAAAGAAGCTTAGCACTAAAATGATGAAGTAAATAGCTACCAGTATTACGATTTTCTGCGTTTTGCTCATATCCTCAGTATTTTTCTTTGATACCTCATGAGCAGCATACGCAGCAATATAACCAACAATGAACGGAATCATGATTGGTAATAGATACTTGCAGCATACAAATGCTATGCCTAAAATAATGCCATAAAAAATAAAGTTCTCAATAAAATCACGTTTTGTCATACTAGCATTATATGCTTTTTATTCTTACTTTTAAAGAAAAAATCAATTAAACCTTTATTAACAATCTCTTAATAATTATAAAAGAAAAGAAGCAGGTTCCTGCTTCTTAGCTTATAGCTTTTTTTTAATTGCCTCTATAGCTTCTTCAGAAGAAGAAACGCTATATAGAGAACCCTCTTCGGTATTTTCTAAAAGTGTAAACTGTGCATTCTTCTGATATCTTTCCACAACAGAAAGCTTATTGTATGGAATTAGAATGGTTGCCGTTACATCCTTTGGATATAAGTGATTCACAATCTGATCTAATAGCTGTTCAATACCCACATCATCCTTGCAGGAAATATATAGCTCATTGTCATTAAATGATTCTAGCATATCACACTTATTATAGACATTAATCATTGGGATATGATTTGCCCCAATCTGCTGCAGAGTTTCTAAGGTTACCTGCATCTGATGAGTATAATTCGGATTACTTGCATCAATGACATGAACCAATAAGTCAGCATAGCTTGCTGCCTTTAATGTAGACTTAAACGCTTCAACTAGCTGATGTGGCAAATCAGATACAAAGCCAACAGTATCAAATAGCAAAAACTGGTTCTTCTTATATTTAATATTACGAATAGAGGTATCTAAGGTCGCAAATAGCTGGTCCTTTTCTAATACTGCTTTGTCACTCTTTTCATTTTTAGATAATAGAACATTCATTAATGAAGATTTACCGGCATTTGTATAACCAACTAAAGCCACCTTCTTTAAAGAGGATTCGCTTCTCTTTTTATATTCATTATCTTTACGGCTTTCCAGCTTCTTTAGTTCAACCTTTAAATCATTAATTCTGGATTCCATGATTCTTTTAATTATGACACTTCTCGTTTCTCCAGCACCACGATTATTTACCATTCCACCACGTTGCTTATCCTCATCCATATTATCCTTAATTAGCTGAGGCATATCGTATTTTAGACGAGCTATTTCGGTTTGGATTTGGGCCTCTCTGCTTCTTGCTCGTAATGAGAATATGTGCAGAATTAGGCTTGTTCTATCCATCACATCTACTCCTAAAATATCTTTTAGATTAGAAACTGTCATAGTTGGCAGATTATTGTAGAACACCACCTGATGGCAATCATTGGCCATTAGTTTTTCTCTGACCTCTTCTAGCTTACCCGAACGAATTGCAGTATTTGGGTCCATTTTGTGTGTTGCCTGTACAACGGTATCAATAACCTCAATCCCTGCGGCATCACATAGGTTTTGACATTCTAATAATGTCTGTTCAAAAAATTTGTTGTCATCTAGCTTTAACGCTACTAAAATTGCTTGCATATTATCTTTCCTCCTATCAATAAATCCTGTTGCCAGAAGAAAGATTGTCTTCTGGTCTTAATCAATAAAAATCTTTATTCTCATTTTGACCACCTCATCTATTTATTATTCAATGAAATCAAATAATAATCAAGTACAAAAAAAGGAAGCCGAAGCTTCCTTTAATTAGTTGATTTTGGTTTAAATTACTTAATGATTTCAGTAACGTTACCAGCACCTACAGTTCTACCACCTTCACGGATAGAGAACTTAGTACCTAATTCAACGGCGATTGGGTGAATTAATTCAACAGT
>DCGH01000065.1:1530-7588 GCA_002315205.1 Erysipelotrichaceae bacterium UBA1783 | reverse complement strand
GTAATGCCAACAACAACACCACTTATTAAGGTTAATAGAACTAAAGGCTATGGTGCTGAGGTAGTTTTATATGGTGATGTATATGATGAAGCATGTGCCAAGGCCTATGAGCTGGCTGAGGAGCATGGCTATACATTCATTCATCCTTTTGACGATCCTATAGTTGCTACTGGTCAAGGAACTATTGCAATGGAAATATTCAAGGAGCTTCCGCTTGTTGAGTATATCCTTGTTCCAATTGGTGGTGGCGGTCTTGCTACAGGTGTTTCTACCTTAGCAAAGCTTCTTAATCCTAAAATAAAGGTAATAGGTGTTGAGCCAGCTGGTGCAGCATGCTTAAAGGCTTCCATTGAAGCAGGAGAAGTTACAACTTTACCTTCTGTTAATACCATAGCTGATGGTACTGCAGTTAAGACTCCAGGTAGCTCTATTTTCCCTTATCTTAAGGAGAATTTGGATGACATTATTACTGTAGAAGATGATGAGTTGATCGGCGCATTCCTTGATATGGTAGAAAACCATAAAATGGTAGTTGAAAATTCTGGTCTGCTTACAGTTGCTGCATTAAACCATTTAGGCGTAACAGGAAAGAGAGTTGTTTCTATTCTTTCTGGCGGTAATATGGATGTTATTACAATGTCATCTGTAGTACAGCAGGGACTTATAATGAGAGACAGAATATTTACTGTATCAGTGCTTTTACCTGACAAGCCAGGCATGCTTTCAAGGGTTGCTGATGTAATAGCTCAGAAAAATGGTAATGTTATTAAGCTTGCTTTTAACCAGTTTGTAACTACAAACAGAAGCGCTGCAGTTGAATTAAGAATTACTCTTGANNAATGTAATTAAGCTTGAGCACAATCAGTTTGTAAACACAAATCGAAATGCAGAGGTAGAGCTTAGAATTACACTTGAGGCCTTTGGAACTGAGCACAAAGAAACAATTCTTTCTACATTGGAGAAGGAAGGTTACAAGCCGAAAGTAGTTAGAACAAGCTTGTAATGGTATATTTTAAAATTAATATGTTGTAAAGTAAAAACACTTGACACATATTTGGCTTTATATTATATTATCTCTCGGAGTATTTTGTGGACGAAGATATGGAAGATAAAATTAGAGCCAGTTATTTATATGACTTCTATGGTGAGCTTTTAACAGATCATCAGAGACAAGTATATGAAATGAATGTTTTTGAAGATTTGTCTCTTTCAGAAATTGCTGATACTATGGGAGTTTCCAGACAGGGCGTTCATGATGTCATTAAAAGATGTGATCGTCTTTTAGAGGAATATGAGAGCAAGCTTAAGCTTGTTGACAAGTTTATACATATCAAGGAGGATGTGGCTAGGATATCCGAGCTTACATCACATGAGGCATCAGCAGATACTCTTAAGCAGATTGCTTCAATCTCCAATGAGATTTTAGAGGAATTTTAATATGGCTTTTGATTCTCTTTCAGAGAAGCTACAGGGTGTATTCAAGAACCTTCGTAGCAAGGGACGACTTTCCGAAGAAGATGTTAAGGCTGCCTTAAAGGAAGTTAAGATGGCACTTCTTGAAGCGGATGTTAATTTTAAGGTCGTTAAGCAATTTGTAAATACAGTAACTGATAGAGCTATTGGCTCAGATGTAATGAATGGTCTTAATCCAGGTCAGATGGTTATTAAGATTGTTAATGAAGAGTTAACAAGTCTTATGGGATCTGAGACAACCGAGATAGCTTATAGACCTGGACAGTCTATTACAGTTATTATGATGGTTGGTCTCCAGGGTGCTGGTAAGACAACTACTACAGCCAAGATTGCTGGCAAGGTTATGAAAAAAGGCAAGAAGCCTTTACTAGTAGCCTGTGATATATATAGACCGGCTGCTATTGAGCAGTTACAGATTAATGGTGAAAAGCAGGGTGTTGATGTTTTTACCATGGGTGATAAGAAGCGTCCAGCTGATATTGCCAAGGCTGCTATTGAGCATGCTAAAAAGAACGGTCATAATGTTGTTATTATCGATACTGCAGGTCGACTTCATGTAGATGAAGAGATGATGCAGGAGCTTGTAGATATTAAGGAGTCAGTTGATGTGGCTCAGACCTTCCTGGTTGTTGATGCCATGACAGGTCAGGATGCAGTCAATGTTGCCAGCTCCTTTGATGAGAAGATTGGTATTGATGGTGTTGTATTAACCAAGCTTGATGGTGATACCCGAGGCGGTGCAGCTCTTTCAATTAGAGCCGTTACTGGTAAGCCAATTCTTTTCGTTGGTATGGGCGAAAAGCTCTCAGATTTGGAGCAGTTTTTCCCAGACAGAATGGCAAGCCGTATTCTTGGAATGGGTGATGTACTTTCCCTAATCGAGAAGGCTGAGGCAGCTATTGATGAAGATGCAGCCAAGGATTTGGGCCGAAAGGTTAAGAAGGGTGATTTTGATTTTAATGATTATCTTACTTCAATGGCTCAGATGAAGAAGCTTGGTGGTATGTCTAGTATTCTTGGTATGATGCCAGGAATGAATGCATCTCAGATGGCACAGCTTGAAGGTGCGGTTGATGATAAAAAATTAGCTCATACAGAAGCAATTATTTTATCTATGACACCAGCTGAGCGTGTCAATCCTAAATTACTAAATCCTAGCAGAAAGCGTCGAATTGCCGCTGGTGCTGGTTTAGATATATCAGAGGTTAATCGTTTTATTAAGCAATTTGAGCAGTCAAAGAAGCTTATGAAGCAGATGCCAAATATGATGGGCAAAAGAGGAAAAATGAGATTTCCATTTTAGCCAAGGTTTTTATTTTAAGGAGGAAATTAAAATGGCAGTAAAGATTCGTTTAAGAAGAATGGGACAGAAGAAGAGACCAATCTATAGAGTAGTTGTAGCTGACGCTAGAGCACCTAGAGATGGTAGATGTATCGATGAGATCGGTACATACGATCCAAACCAGGAGCCAGCAGCATTTACAGTAGATGCTGAGGCAGCTAAGAAGTGGATTGCTAACGGTGCAAAGCCAACTGAGACTGTTGCTAGACTTTTCAAGCAGGCTGGTCTTGATAAGTAATTTACCTTAGATGGAGGATAAGTGATGAAAGAATTAGTTGAAGTAATTGCTAAATCACTTGTAGACTACCCAGATCAGGTTGTAGTCACAGAAAAAGAGGACGCAAAGTCTATCGTAGTAGAATTACGCGTAGCTCCTTCAGATATGGGCAAGGTAATCGGTAAGCAGGGACGTATTGCTAAGGCAATTCGTTCAGTTGTTAAGGCTGCCGCTTCAAAAATGGACAAAAAGGTTATCGTTGATATTCTTGACGAAGAGTAATCTTTATGGGGGCTTCCTGGTTAGGGAGCCCTTATGTTTTTTGTAGGTTTTTTAATATGACTATGGAAATTTTTAAAAAATATATAGGACTTTTATTATCAATAATTGTTGCTATTATATTAGTTATTGTTGTATATAATTTTCAGTTAGCTAATAAAGATATGACAGATTCGAATATGATTTATCTTGTTTTATCGGATGCTTTTTTTGTTCCTGGAATTTTATATACAAGCTTAGGTATTTTGATTTTAATATCAAAGTTTGAAGGCTTTGATGGATTGGCTTTTATCGGATATAGTGTAGGAACTATATTTACTCCATCCAAGCATAGATTTGAAGAGCGAATGAATTATCTTGAGTATAAGAAGCAACGCAAGGAGAAATTAGAAAAGAAGTCTCCTTCAAGTATTCTTATAGTTGGGATTTTAATGATAATTATAGCTTTAGTTTTCACCCTTATGTTTAAGGGATAACGGATTTAGATTAGGAGTGTAATTTGGAAGATTTATATCAAGTTGGTGCAATAACTCAGACTCATGGCGTTCGAGGAGAAGTTAAGGTTTTTCCTATGACAGATGATATTGCTAGATTCAAGAATATGAAGCATTTGCTGTTAGACACAGGCAAGGATTATATTGAATTAGAGGTTACATCTGCTCGTCCACAGAAAAATATTGTTATTTTAAAGTTTAAAGGCATTGATAATATCAATGATATTGAAAAGTATAAGGGCAAGGGGCTCTATGTTACCAAGGAAAATAGGGTAAAGCTTAAAAAGGATGAATATTTTATAGCTGATCTTATTGGACTAAAGGTTATTACAGATGAAGATGAAGACTTTGGTGTAATAACAGATGTACTTGCAACTGGAGCTAATGATGTGTATGTAATTGAGACAATTGATGGTGCCGAGGTTCTTGCTCCAGCAATTAAAGAATGCATTAAGTCTATTGATATTGAAGCGGGTGTTGTTAAAATACATGTTATGAATGGTTTACTTGATTAGTGTAGCAATTATCAGTTTATTTAGAAAAATTACTTGAATAAATAAAAGTGCTATGTTAATATATCAAAGTTGCTAAAGAAGAGATGGTCCTCTGAAATTATATATTTTAAGAACATCGCGTAAATTAGGAGGAATTAAAATGAGCGCAAACAAGATTATCCAGGAAATCGAAGCTGCTGAGCTTAGACAGGACATCGCTGAGTTTGAAGTTGGTGATACTGTTAAGGTTTACGGTAAGATTAAGGAAGGAGACAAGGAAAGAATCCAGGTCTTCGAAGGAACAGTATTAAAGAGACAGGGTGGAAGCAACCGTGAGACATTTACAGTACGTAAGGTTTCTGGCGGTGTTGGCGTTGAGAAGACATGGCCACTCCACAGCCCAAACGTAGAGAAGATTGAAGTTGTACGTAAGGGTAAGATTCGTCGTGCTAAGCTTAACTACCTTAGAGGTCTTAAGGGTAAGAAGGCTAAGGTTAAGGAGAGAATCTAATCTATTGTCTTTACCAAGAACTCCACATAATAGTGGAGTTCTTTTTTTATGGTTTTGTTCTCATAGACTACCTTTCTTTGGGATATTATGGAAATCCCCTTTAATGTAAGGTATATTATTATTGGAATAAAATGTAAGGAAGAAATATGTTTAGGCGTATAAAAAGATTTTTTGATAAATTATTTCGTAGAGGCGGATCAAGCTTAAGTTTTAAGCGCAGAAGACGCAAGCTTCAAAAGGACAAAATTAAAAATGTTCTTATATGGATGGTAGAGCTGGTTTTAGTTGTGGCACTTGCGTATTTATGTGTTGTTGCTTTTGGAAGCCAGGTTCAATGTGCTAATGTGTCAATGGAACCTACAATTAACAGTGGAGACATTTTATTGATTAACACTGTCAGCTATAAGATTAAGGATCCTGGAACAAATGATATTATTGCATTTAAGCCTGATTCTAATGTGAATGCTAGCTACAGTATAAAGCGTGTAATAGGAGTTCCTGGTGACACTGTTTTGATTTCTAGCGGACGTTTATATGTAAATGGTTCTTTATTTAATGAGTTTGCCAAAACGGATTTGATTGCTGATGCTGGAATTGCAGCGTCAGAGATAACGCTAGGCGAGGATGAATACTTTGTTTTAGGCGACAATCGAAATCTTAGTGAAGATTCTAGATATGAAACTATTGGTATGGTTTCGAAGAAAGATATTTTCGGTAAGGTTTGGTTTACAATTTCTAGAAAGAAATAGGAGTATATATGGAATTTCAATGGTATCCAGGTCATATGACCAAAGCCAAGAGACAGATGCAGGAAGACATAAAGCTAATTGACCTTGTAATTGAGGTCGTTGATGCAAGGTGTCCAATGAGTAGTCGTAATCCAGATATTAATTCATTGGCTCAAGGTAAGTTGCGTCTTATTCTTTTAAATAAATCAGATTTAAGTGATCCTGCTACCAATAAAAAGTGGATTGAATATTTTAAAGCGCAGGGCTTTTATGCTGTAGGACTTGATTCTAGAAACAGAAAGAACATGAAGGCTGTGCAGGCAACCTTAGATGAGGTTTGCGAAGCAAAGTTTGCAAAAGACAGAGCTAGAGGAATTAAAAACAGACCTGTTAGAGCAATGGTTGTTGGAATTCCAAATGTTGGAAAGTCCACATTTATCAATTCATTTGCGGGCAAGGCTGTGGCAAAGACAGGAAATAAGCCTGGTGTTACCAAGGGAAAGCAATGGATTAAGCTTAA
>DCGH01000065.1:0-1451 GCA_002315205.1 Erysipelotrichaceae bacterium UBA1783 | reverse complement strand
GGACTTCACTTGGCTTTCATTGGCTCAATGAATGACGCTATTCTCCAATTAGAGGAGCTTTCGCTAGAACTTATAGATTTTATCAAAAAGAACTATAAAGGGGCTTTAAATAGCCGATATAATATAGATGAAGGGCTTGATAATCCTGCTATATTAGAAGCTATTGCCAAAGAACGTGCTTTCTTGAAAAAGGGAGCTGAGTTAGATTTTGATAAAGCAGCTAATACAATTATTGACGAATTCAGAAGTGGAACTATTGGGGCAATATCTTTAGAGTATCCAAATTAGGGAGAAGACATGAAAGTATATAACTTTAATGATGATGAGGTTGAAGAGTTAGATTACGAAGAAGAGAAGACAAAAAAACGTCCATCTAAGGCCAAGGAAGAGCCTGAAGAAGAGGTTAACATTGTAAAAGAGATAATTAGTCTTTTGATTTACGTTGTCTGTATTTTTATTGCTGTATTCGTGATTATTAAGTTTGTTGGACAGCGTACAATCGTTAGTGGTTCGTCAATGGAGAATACTCTTAGCAATGGTGATAATCTCATTGTAGATAAGTTCACATACAATTTTATACGAGATCCTGAGCGATTTGATGTAATCATTTTCCCATATAAGTATGAAGAGAAGACCTGCTACATCAAAAGAGTAATTGGTCTGCCAGGTGAAACGGTATTTATTGACGCAGATGGAACCATTTATGTAAATGGCGAGCGTTTACAGGAATCTTATGGTAAAGACGTTATTTTAAATGCAGGTTTAGCCTCTGAGACCATAATGCTTGGCTTGGATGAGTATTTTGTATTAGGCGATAACCGTAATAACAGTACAGATTCACGATTTGAAAATGTTGGTAATATTAAGCGCGAAGATATTGTGGGTCGTGCGTGGGTTAGAATCTATCCGTTTGATGAAATAAGCTTTGTGGAAAAATTATAATTATGAGTGAAAAGAAGATTAGCGAAATTCAAAAACAATACCAGCAGGCTGAAGACTATGATTTGCCATCATTTATTGAGGAATATATAGCAGATGGTAGACCAGGTGTTTCAAAGATTATTGGTCAAGCTCAAAAAAAGCTGGAAAAGCTTCGTGTTGAGCGTGAAAGAATTGAGAGCTTGAAGGGATATGAACACAAATATGAAGCTGATTATCAATATATTTGTGGAATAGATGAAGTGGGCCGTGGGCCCTTGGCTGGTCCTGTTGTTACAGCAGCAGTTATACTACCTAGAGATTGTGATATTCTTTATATTAATGACTCCAAGAAGCTATCAGCTAAAATGAGGGAGACCTTATATGAAGAAATCATGAGTAAGGCTGTTTCAGTAGGCTTAGGTGTCAATTCTGAGGCTAGAATCGATGAAATCAACATATTGCAGGCTACTTATGAAGCTATGAGATATGCAATTGAAGATTTAAAGGTTCAGCCAGATTTACTATTAAAT
>DCGH01000079.1 GCA_002315205.1 Erysipelotrichaceae bacterium UBA1783 | reverse complement strand
AAAATAACAGCCCTAAGGTTTATCCCTAGGGCTTTATTTTATCTTTTTTGAGCTGTTTATTTTTTTACAGCCCCTTTTTTTTAGATTATTTCACTAAAAATCTGATGATATCAGCTAATAGCTTGATAGATGCACAAATAAAAGCAATCAGCTCTAATTTTCTAACTATCGTCATAGTCTAATTGGAAAAGGGAATGCCATACTAGCGTAGAAGTGTCTTTTGACCACACCTCCACATTTATTATTGATAGTGAATATGAATTCACCTAAAAAAAGAACACCATAGGGTGTTCTTTCAGCTTAATTGTCAGCTAAATTATAGCCGTTTTTCATATGCTTGCTAGCTTCTAATAAAAGCTTATTCAAGGTAAATGTTGTTTCCTTTTTCGCTAAAGCGGCCAGCTCTTCATTGGCCTTTTCCATCATGGTAAAGTCATTTGCGGCAATCATCTTGGCATCATAATCATGAATAATCTGTCTGCCCTTATTGGCAATCACATTATGATATCTGGTAATTAACTGGAATGAGCTTGCATAAATTGGATCAGCTAATGCGCCAATTAATCGGCTGTTCCAATAGAAATTATCAGTAGAAACATCTAAAGTAACTTCACTTAGATATTTAGGCATCTTTGTAACATTGGTGTATAAAGGTAATGCGGCACTGAAGGTTGTAGAGCCAAAGATAATCCATTCGATACCCTTGATAGGATCAGGCATATTACCACGGATCTGACAGATAGAGGTTACACCAGTTCTGTTAATACCAATACTACGATATTTACCACGCTTACCAGTATCCTTGTTAGCATATGGGTCAAATGGTGTACCCTGATAGTGTCCTGACAGCATATATTTGAAGTCTTCCACTGTTACCTTGTGCTCTGGGACAAATGACCAAGGAATATTGTCACTCTCTGGTGTAAAATCAGCATTATCACCTTCCCATTTGTAGGCTGTTGAGCAAAGGTATCTTCCCATAAACCAGGCTCTTGGTGTGTTATAGATATGGTCCATATCAGTTCTAGAGCCAAAGATTGCTCTTGGATTAAACTGGCCGTTCTGGTTTGTATCTAAAAAATTATCAGCAATAAATTCTCTTAAATCAGCACTGCAAAGGTTTTCCTTTTTAGCAGAAAAAGCATCTTCCAAATCAAAACCATCCATGCCAAACTGGTTTGGATTGATTACAACTTCATTATCCTTTACCTTTCTGGCAATCCAATGATGGCCGCCGATGGTTTCAAGCCACCAAACCTCATTTTCATCATTAAAGGCAATGCCATTAGATTCATAGGTACCATATTGTTCTAGTAATGAGCCTAATCTTAAGACACCTTCTCTGGCACTATGAATGTAAGGTAATACAACAACGACAAAATCCTCTTCGCCTAAACCACCAATGACATCCTTTTCCTTTTTGTTTTTTGCTTTTTTGTAAACAACAAGTGGATCAGCAGCCATAACTCTTGGGTTGGTTGTAATGGTTTCGGTAGCGGTCATTCCAACATTTTCGCTATTAATACCAGTGGCAGCCCAAACACCATTTTTAGGATTAACAGATGGTGACGCTGTGTAAGATAGTGGGTTCTCTGGCAATTCAATTTCCAGATGTGATTCAACACTCTTATATTTCTTTGGCTGTTTCTTAGGTGAAACAACAATGATTTTCTTTTCATCAAAGAAACCATCATCGGTTCTAGCAATTAAAGTAGAACCATCATTTGTTGCTAGCTTTCCTGCTAGCACAGTTGTACATGGCATATTTGATTTCCTCCAAACTAAACTAGATTCATTCTAGCACAAAAAAAGGTATTGGAAATACCTTTTACACTGTTTTGCGATATTCCTTTGCAACTATGATTTGAATCAATACGGCTGACAGGGTTAATATGCAACAGACAATTAATAATAGCTGAAGATTGCCATATTGCATAATATATCCGCCAACGATACCACCAATTAATGGACCCAAACCGAAGGAGCTGGCAATTAGGGCAAGCTTATGTGCTGTCGCAAAATCACCCTGTTTGTTTAATAGCTTAGTGAAGGAAGCACTACTGAAGCCGAATAGACCATAACCAAAGATAGAGCAAGCCATAGATAAGTAAACCAAAACCAGGTTATTGGCGACTAATAATAGAAAAATCTTTAAAAATGAGAAGATAAAGCTGGTTAATAATAGCTTTTCTGGATCATATTTTTTTATGATTTTTTTAGACTTTAACGAAATTGGAATTGTGATTAATGTTTGAATCATCAAGGCAATGCTGTGATGGAAGGCGTTACCACCCAAGCTATTAACAACTCGTACCAGGTATTTTATAGCTGCCATAGAACCAACCGCTGAAAGGCAAGAGGCAGATAGGAAAACTATAAATAGTTTATTTCTGTAGATTAAGTCGATTGCCTTATGGAATTCTAGACGAACATCAATGACTGGCTGCTGTTGGGTTTCATCCTTCAATAAAAGTACAACAGCTAAAGCAGAAATAATACTAAAAATGATGTAGGCTGGGATAATAATAGTGACGACAGAGTTACTGATAGCATAGCCCATAGCTAAGGTAGATAAGCCATAGCCCAGCAAACCATAGTTGGCGGGTCTGTTACCATCGGTTAAGTAGTACTGATGCTTTTGTCTGGCACATAGGATGTTTATTAGTCTTTGATTATGTGTGGTTAAAGAACATATTAAAGCAAATAAGCCTAAGGTTAATAGATTGGCTTTTCCAATAATCAGAAATAGTCCCGCCAAGGATAAGCAGATGATGTAATTGAAAATGATGGTTCTCTTTAAATGATAGAACACTAAGTAATCCATAGCTTCATCAATATAAAAATTAATGAAAATGGTAATGATGGCACTAATGGTCATGATTAAACCGATTTGTAGCTCATTAAAGCCATAATTGCTTAAATAGCCCGTAGTAAAGGCTGCAACGCACATGTTGCAAATCCAGTATAATATCTGAACAATAGTATTCTTTAAAGTAATAATATTCATATTTATATCCTTATTTCCTATTGTAGCACAAAGAGAAAGAAAAGAAAAAAGCAGCCATTGCTGCTTACAGACATTGGATTAATTGGATGACGCCAACAATACCTAAGAAGATATAAATATATTTTTTCATCCTTTCAACGGATAGCTTATCAACAAATCCTGTTCCGATTCTTTTGCCGATTAATACAAAGATGATACCAACGATAATAGATGGTAATAAATCAATGGTAATGATACCTGATAATAATCTGGCAACAGAGGCATATAAGCCAATAATGAAGAAGAACATCTGGATGGTTCCTAAATATTCCTCCTTTTTTTTACAGCTGGATAAGTAGTAAAGAACCATAGGTGGTCCTCCAATACCAAATAAGCCATTACCACTACCAGAGATGGCACTGCATAAGAACATAGTTAATGGGGTATCCTTGATTTCTACCTTATTAAAGAAGTTGAAATAGATGGCTAATAAAACAATAAAGATAGAGAATACCAGCTTTAATGTATTGATTGGTAATGAGGTTGAAATATTAATGGCAACTGTAGAGAATGCCATAGCGATGATGGCTGGAAGAATCATTTTTTTAAAGTTGATATGCTTCCAGAAATAAATGACCAGAGATATGTTTAGAAATAGGGTAATACAGCCATTGATGCCTGAAGCAGCAGTCAATGGAAACATATATGGTAAAATCAGCATAATGATAATACCTGCACCAAAGCCAGTAACAGTCTGGACAAAGCCTGCAGTGAATGTTGCAATGGCTACAAGTAATAATTCCATAGTAATCCCCTTTCTTTAACTAATTTATTATACAAAAAAATGAGAAGATTGACATCTTCTCATTTGGTTTTTATAGTCCTGCCTGTTGGATTAGAGGAATTAAATCCTTTCTTTCATCGGCATATACCTGACGGTATTCTACAAAGCAATTACTAGCGGCAATTTCCCTAAGGATATCTGCCTCTTTTTTGGTCATGGCAACAGATCTTGTAACAGCGGTTCGTCCATCTCTATTTGCCATACCACCAACCACAAGGTTTTTAATTGGCACACCATTTTTGATTAGCTGTAATGGCATTGTTACATCCTTAAAAATCAGCATTACATTATAGTCATCTAAAATGTGCTGCTTGTATTTTCCTGCAAATTTTTCGAAAGATTGAACATAGACCTTGCAATCCTTTGCGGCCATCTTCAAAATGGAAATCTGGAATGGATCATTACATAGCTCATCATCAACGACAACAATGACTTCAATATTATTATTGCCAATCCAGGTTGTGGCAACCTGACCATGGATTAGACGGTCATCAACTCTACATACCTTTAGCATATTAAATAATTCCAATTACTGCAGCGACAATAGAGAAGATGATTAAGGCAATCATAATCTTTACAGTAGATACTCTCTTTTTGACTAAGCGATATACTAGCCATACTAAGCCAAGAGGAATCATCTTAGGTAGAACGGCATCTAATACATCTCTTTGGATGTTTAAGCCACCTTCACCACCAAGCATGAATGTCATCTCAAAATTAACATAATTTACTGTTAAGCAGCCTAAAATCATTAAACCAACAATACTAGCACCCTGAGTGATACGATTCATTAGAGAGCTTGTTGAATTCTTAATAGCATCAGTGCCTAGGTTATAGCCCATTTTAATGCCACCATAACGAGCAACTAAATGGAATGTATTGAAGAATACGAAGGCAAAGATTGGTCCAAGAATGCTTCCTGCATCAGCTAATGAGCAGCCGACAGAAATGGCAATTGGATAAATTGTATACCAGAAGAAGGAATCGCCAATACCAGCGAATGGACCCATCATAGCAATCTTAATAGATGAAATTGCCTCAGATGAAATATCATTGTAGGTATGCTTTCTTTCCTCTAGCGCAAGCTGGGCACCCATGATTGTGCCAGCAAGATATGGATGAGTATTAAAGAATTCTGTATTTCTTAAAACAGCTTCCTTTAATCCTTCTGGATCATCAGCGTAAATCTTCTGTAAAGCTGGTAGTACGGAATAGGCATAGCCAATACCCTGCATGCTTTCGAAGTTGAATGATGACTGAAGCATAAAGCTTCTAGTAGCAATCTGATTTAAATCCTTGATTGTTAATAGACCATTAGTCTGTTGAGTTTTCTTTTTCATCATCAGCAACCTCCTAGTCCATTAGATCATCCAGGTCATCTAAAGATGCCTTTTTAGCTGGCTTTTCCTTTTCCCCATGATACATGATGAAGTCAATAGCAACAGCAGTTGAGATCGCAACAATAGCAACACCCATGACACTCATATTGACATATACTGCTAAAGCAAAGCCAATAAAGTAGAAGGCATATAGCTGCTTATTGGTAAACATAGCTAATAGTAAGCCAAAGCCTACCGCTGGTAAGATTCCACCAGCAACCTCAAAGCCATGAAGAATTGCCTCTGGAATAACAGCTAGGATTGCCTTAACCATATCAATACCAAAGTAAATTGCTGGGAAGACGATTAAGCCTCTTAGTGCATAAACGCCAAATCCTAATAGATTGATACGTTCCAGCTTTTTGTAGTTTTCCTGTTCAATGGCCTTATTTGCCATTGGATTAAATGCAGAAGCAAAGGTTCTTACAGCGATATCGACAGCCTGTCCTAGCATTGCTACAGGAAGACATAATGCTACAGCGGTTTCGACACCAGTATTGGTAAGGATTGCTAAAGCGGTTGAAACGGTTGTTCCAATGATTGCGTCTGGTGGAACAGAAGCACCAACAGATACCATACCAAGGAAAATCATTTGTAATGTTGACCCAATTGTTAATCCTAGTGATAGGTTTCCTAAGAAAGCACCGACTAGGGTTGCACTGCAAAGGGGAGCCATTAAACCTATTGGGCCGAAGTTTAATTCATCCCATACGCATATAATTGTAATAATAGTTACAATTAAT
>DCGH01000004.1:20297-21916 GCA_002315205.1 Erysipelotrichaceae bacterium UBA1783 | reverse complement strand
TAAATTTCAGGCTTATTAAGCAAATTATTAAAATTTTACAATTTAGCCCCTATAGGGGCTTGATTTTTATTATCTAATTTTTGTTTCTTTTTATCTGCTTTAAGACTAGAATAATGGTAACAAATGCCTGTATAAAGCATTACAAGAGCTTTTGCAAGGACTTTTAGAAATGAATGAATACTTTATTATGACAATTTAATAATGATTAGAAGGGCTTAAAAAGGGTGATAGATATGAAGCTTGTTACAAGTGAGGAAATGCATCAGATTGATTCGTTAGCATCAGAAATATATGGTATTCCATCCATTATTTTAATGGAGCATGCAGCTACTGGAGCATATCAATATATTAAAGAAGAAATTGATTCCAGCAAGGAACTATTAATTGTCTGTGGTAGTGGCAATAATGGTGGCGATGGTTTTGCCTTGGCAAGATTATTCTATATTGATGGTTACAAGGTAAAAATTAATTTTTTAGGTAATAAAGAGAAGCTAACAAAAGATGCAAAAATCAATTTTGAAATATGTGAAAGATTAAATATTCCATTTACCGAATCCTTAAATAGTGACATTATTATTGACTGTATTTTTGGTACAGGATTAAAAAGAGAAGTGGCTGGGAAATATAGAGATGCAATTGAAGCAATTAATCAGTCTAACAGCTATGTCTATGCTATAGATATTGCTTCTGGGCTAGCAAGTGATACAGGGGAGGTATTAGGGGTTGCAATTAAAGCCGATACAACATTAACCTTCCAGCTAGGAAAGTATGGTTTGTATAAGAATCAGGGAAAGGAATACTCTGGAAATATTGTTGTCATTGACATTTTTATTCCTAAAGAATTATTAAAGTAAAATATTTAACAAGATATCTAAAAGCAAGTATAATATTGTCTATGGAATTGAATATTACACTTGCTTTATTTTTATTGGCGATGATCATCGCCTTAATATTGGATATTTCCATGATTATCCCATTGGCATTTGGGCTATTTTTATTTGCCTTATTAGCCTATAAAAAGGGATTTAGTCTAAAGCAGATTGTAAAGATGATTATCGATAGCTTTAAGGATTCTTTTATTGTTATTGGAATCTTATTGCTGATTGGTGCTTTGACAGGATTATGGAGAGCCTCAGGAACAATTGCCTACTTTGTTAGTGCTGGTGTTTCTCTGATTCCTTCTTCCATCTTTATTTTAGCAGCTTTCATTCTTTCAGCAATGATGTCCTTTGCCTTAGGAACAAGCTTTGGCGTTACAGCGACTGCAGGTGTTATCTTAATGACGATTGCCAGAGCAGGAAATGTGAATTTAGTGTTTACTGCTGGTGCGATTATGTCAGGAGTTTATGTTGGTGATCGTGGTTCTCCAGCTGCTTCAAGTGGAAATCTAGTAGCGGTATTGACTCATACAGATATGTCAAAGAATGTCAGCTTGATGGCCAAGGATGCACTTTTACCATTTGTACTATGTGTTGCTTTATATGCAGGATTGTCTTTACTTTCACCAATGCAGAATGTAGATACCACAGTTTTAAATCTGTTGGCTCAAGAATTCCATCTGTTATGGTATTGTCTGATTCCCGCTATCTTGATGGTTGTTTTACCTTTGTGTAAGGTTT
>DCGH01000004.1:12716-20288 GCA_002315205.1 Erysipelotrichaceae bacterium UBA1783 | reverse complement strand
AGGTTTCCATTCGAAAATCAATGATTGTTAGTTTGATTGCTTCAATAATTGTTACAATTACAATTCAGAATTTGACTATTATGGACGCATTCAATGCAATGATTTTTGGCTTCACAGCAAAAAATCCACAGCTGAATACAATGCTGGATGGTGGTGGTATCAGCAGTATGGTAGAGGTTTGTATCATTTTACTGATTTCTGGTACCTATGGAAGTATTTTCAAGGAAACAAACGCTTTAAAGCAGTTAACAAATAAAATAAAGGAATTGTCGCAGAAAACTGGAATCTTTGGTATGAATACCATTTTAGCTTTTTGTGTTTGTGGTATATTCTGTAATCAGACAATTGGTATTATTATGCAGAACCAATTGAATATGGATTTATATTATGAAAATGAGAAGGAAAAACGAATGCTGGATATTGAGGACTCTGTTGTAGTCATTGCGGGTATTGTCCCATGGTGTATTGCCTGCTCCGTTCCTTTAGCCATGCTACAGGCAAGCAATATTGCAATCCTATTTGAATTTTATTTGTGGTTAATTCCAATCATCAGAATTATAAAAGAAAGACTGGAAAAGAATGAAAATGCAGCTTAATTGATAAGCTGCATTTTTTATTTGAAATAATGCTGGAAGAAATATCTGAAGATTTCTAATCCATCAGCTAATTCATCTTTCGCAAATTCAAGACACATTCTCTCTGGATGGAATTGGACGGTCATAATTGGTAGAGTAGTATGCTGCATTGCCTCAACAATACCATCATCAGCTTTTGAAATAACCTTTAGACCATTTCCAACCTTTTTGATTGCCTGATGATGAGAACTGTTTACAAAGCAACGCTCTCCATAAATCTTTTTCATAAAACCATCTGAATTGTTCGAAAAATGATAGGAATCATTTGGATTCTGCCAACGATGTTCAATATCAGATTCAATATTCTGAATTAAAGAACCACCTAAAGCAACATTGATAATCTGATGACCTCTACAGATGCCAAAGATTGGTTTTTTGTTTTCAATAAATTTCTTGATTACTGGAAGCTGTTTTTCATCCAGTGAATCATTGACCATATAGCAGGCAACATTCTCTTCCCCATAATACTTTGGATTAACATCCACACCACCTGGTACTAATAATCCATCGTATTGATCTGAATATTCCGTAGAAACAGTATAGTCAATATTTAAAAACTGTAACACCTTTTCATAATTAGGCATTGGTTTTTCTTCTAAAATAAGAATTTTCATAGTAGTCCTCCTGAAAGAAAATAGAAGCAAAAGCTCCTACTTCTTATATTGATTGTAATGCTTTTTTAATGCTGCAAATGTCTCTTTTGATAAATGGTGCTCTATAGCACAGGCATCCTTTTGTGCAGTTTCTGTGCAGACACCCATTAATTCAAATAATCCAGTTAGGGTTAAATGTCTATCATAGGTATCCTCAGCAATTTGCTGTCCTTTTTCTGTGAAATGAATTACGCCATTGCTATCTCTAGTAATAAATTGTTCAGCTTCAAGCTTTTTTACAGCGATAGAAACTGATGGCTTAGAGAAATTAAGCAATTTTGCAATATCAATGGAATAGCAATTACCCTTTTCCTTCTGGATAATTAAGATTGCTTCTAAATAATCTTCACTAGATTGTCCTAATACTACTTGATTCATTTAATTCTCCTTTTGTGACTACATTTTTTCTGGTCACCACAGCAGCTTCTTGTATAGGTTTTATTAATTCTGATAGCCAAAACGATCAGAGCAAAAACAATGATTAATAATATATAGCTGACTAAATTCATAAAACAATTATAGGACAATTAATGCTGAAATGACAAGTTTAACAATCAATGCAACAATCCAGGCAATGCTACATTGTCCAATGACGATAAATAATGCCCAACCACCAGATAATTCGCGTTTGATTGAAGCAATGGCAGCTACACAAGGTGTATATAGCAAGCAGAATACTAATAGCGCTGCAGCACTTGCAGGAGCTAAGAAGCTTGCTAAAACAGTCTCAGACGCAAATAGAACTGTTAATGTTGAAACAACAGATTCCTTGGCCATAAAGCCTGCAATTAAAGCAGTACAGATACGCCAATCACCGAATCCTAGTGGTTTAAATACTGGAGCAATCGCACCAGCAATGATTGCCAGAATAGATTCAGAGGAATCAGCAACAATAGATAATCTTGTGTCAAAGGTCTGTAAGAACCAGATGACAATTGAAGCAATAAAGATAATCGTAAATGCCTTGGTTAAGAAATCCTTTGCCTTTTCCCATAATAGCTGAAGTGTAGATTTTAATGAAGGCATTCTGTAATTAGGCAGCTCCATAACAAATGGTACTGCCTCACCCTCAAAGGCAAACTGCTTGGAAATAAAGGCAACTAAGATAGCCGTTAAAATACCTAAAAGATATAAACCAACCATAATAAAGCCAGAGTATTGAGGGAAGAATACCTGTACAAAGAAACCATAGATTGGTAGCTTTGCAGAGCAGCTCATAAATGGTGTTAATAGAATTGTCAGCTTTCTGTCTCTAGCAGATGGTAATGTTCTTGATGACATAACTGCTGGAACAGTGCAGCCAAATCCAATAAGCATTGGAACAATACTTCTTCCAGATAAACCAATTTTTCTTAATAGCTTATCCATAACGAAGGCAATTCTTGCCATATAACCAGTATCCTCTAATAGAGAAAGGAATAAGAACAGGGTAACAATGATTGGTAAGAAGCTTAATACGCTACCAACACCTGTAAAAATACCGTCAATAATTAATGAATGAACAACCTCATTGACTTGCCAAGAGGTTAATGCCTGATCGGCAATTAAGGTGATGCTTTCAATTGCTTGCGCTAATAAATCTTGGAAGAAGGCGCCAATAACATTAAATGTTAAATAGAAAATAGCACCCATGATAAGAACAAAGGTAACAAGAGCAGTATATTTTCCAGTTAGAATCTTGTCGATTCTCTCACTTCTTAGGTGTTCTTTACTCACCCTTGGCTTAATAACCGTTTTAGAAACCAGATTATTAATGAAAGTAAAACGCATATCAGCAATGGCTGCACTGCGATCTAACCCTCGTTCATTTTCCTTCTGGACGATAATGTGTTCAATCATTTCCTTTTCATTTTCTTCTAAATGCAATGCTTCGATAACTAATTTATCACCTTCGACAACCTTTGTTGCAGCAAAACGAACTGGGATACCAGCAGTATGCGCATGGTCTTCAATCAGATGCATAATTCCATGCAGACAGCGGTGTAGGGCGCCATTATGGTCATCCTTATCACAGAAGTCAATTCTGCTTCCTCTTTCCTGGTATTTTGCAATATGAACAGCATGTTCAATTAATTCATTAATGCCTTCATTTTTTGCGGCGGCAATTGGAATGACGGGAATGCCTAAGGCCTGTTCCATTTCATTGATTAAAATAGAACCACCATTGCCTCGCATTTCATCCATCATATTTAAGGCTAGAACCATTGGAATATCCAATTCCATCAGCTGCATTGTCAAATAAAGATTTCTTTCAATGTTTGTCGCATCGACAATATTGATAATACCATAAGGCTTTTCATCTAAAATAAATTGTCTGGATACAATTTCTTCGCTTGTATATGGAGACATAGAGTAGATACCTGGTAAATCGGTAACATCGGTATTTGGATAACCCTTTATAGCACCACTTTTTTTATCGACAGTTACACCAGGGAAGTTACCTACATGCTGGTTGGAACCAGTAATCTGATTAAACAGGGTTGTCTTACCGCAATTCTGATTTCCTGCTAAAGCAAAGGTCAGGATCGTATCATCACTTAAAGGATGTTCTGTTTCCTTGGAATGGAATTTTCCATATTCTCCTAAGCCAGGATGGGCAATTTCACTTTTTCTGTTTCGATTAGTATCATCATATTTTTCCTCAGATAATGGTTCCACAATAATCTGCTTTGCATCATCTAAGCGTAATGTTAATTCGTAAGAATGAATTCTTATTTCTAAAGGGTCTCCCATAGGAGCAAATTTAACTAATGTAACCTTTACACCAGGAATAATACCCATATCTAAAAAGTGCTGTCTTAAAGCACCATGACCACCAATTTCTTTAACGGTAGCACTTTGACCTATTTTTAAATCATTGATATTCATAGAATGCTCCCTTCTTGTTAGTTTTAACTAACCTATAATAGTTTACCCTTATTTTAAATTAAAGTCAAAAAAAAGAATGCGCAGGCATTCTATTTTATAGATAAATCAGCAAGAATGGTTTCAATAATATTATCTAGAGAAACTGTTGTATATGGAATATTATTTTTCTTCATATACTCCTCAATTCTTTCATCAATGATTTCCGCTTCATTCAATAGCTCTCTTCTGCCATTACTTTGATAATCCGTGCTTCTTGATAAATAGTAGAATCGATTATTGTAGAATAGCTGAGTTTCCAAAACTGCATTATCTAGCATTGCGGTATAACTAGATGAGAATTTATTTTCCAGATAGAAGTGATAATATACACTTGTTAAAAATAAAGGAGAATCTGTAATGATAAAGTCAACCTTGCCATCTAACTGGAACAAGCGATGATTCTGCATAGCATGCATATAAAAACGATCATTAAAGGCATTGGTTCTTCCTTCATAAACTAATTCCTTGGCAAATTCAGGAATGTTTTCAACCTCATATCCCTTTTGCTTTAAAATGGAGAATAATTGAGAGGCAACCGTAGTTTTACCAACACCAGGACCTCCAGCAATATTTATAATAACAGTATTACTCATACTACAACCCTCTTTCCTATTTACATTTTAACACAATAGTATTTTTCATTTGTACAAATAATTGGATTGAAACAATTAAATATAATATAATTATGATTATGAAACAGATATCTCTTGGAATTGTAGCGCATGTAGACGCTGGAAAAACAACCTTAAATGAATGCCTATTATATAAGGCAAAGGTCATAAGAAAAATGGGCAGAGTAGATCACAAGGATGCCTTTTTTGATACTGACCGCCAAGAGAGAGATCGTGGAATTACAATATTTGCGAAAACAGCAACAATCGATTGGAATGATACAACCTTTACCTTAGTAGATACACCAGGCCACGTTGATTTTTCTTGTGAAATGGAAAGAACTCTACAGGTGTTGGATATTGCAGTGTTAGTTGTATCTGGCTTAGATGGGGTTCAATCACATACAGAGACCATCTTTAAGCTATTAGAGTATTACCATATTCCAACCTTTATTTTTGTTAATAAGATGGATATCACTACCAAAGAAAAAAATGAACTGATTGAGGATTTAACAAAAAATCTTTCGAATAAATGTGTTGTATTTGAAGGTGATTACTCAGAAAATCTTGCTACAGCAAGTGAATCCTTATTAGAAGAGTATTTGGCAACCGGTAATATTTCGGATAAAAATATTGCCAGAAGTATTCAACAGAGAGGCATTTTCCCTGTCTATTTTGGTAGTGCTTTAAAGGATATGGGCGTAGAGGAGCTATTAACTGGCTTACAGAGATTCTCTTTAGAGAAAAAATATCCTGAAGAATTTGGTATGAAGATTTTTAAGGTTTCTTATGATGAGCAAGGAACCAGATTATGCTACAGCAAGATAACAGGTGGCGTTTTAAATGCGAAGCAGAAGCTGGATGAAAATGAAAAGGTAGATCAGATTCGTTTAGTTTCAGGAAATAAATATACCTTATTGCAGCAGGCAACAGCTGGCCAGATTGTCGCTATTAAGGGACTAAACAGCTATGGTGCTGGAAGTGGATTAGGTATTGAGGCAGATACGAATAAACCAGTACTAACAGCTTACATGGTCTATCGTGTGGTTTTACCAAGAGGTACCGACAGCAACAATATGCTAAAGGAGCTGAATAAGCTGCAACAGGAGGATCCTCAGATTCAGGTTAGCTATAGTGAAGCAGCTAAAGAAATCAATGTTTCACTAATGGGTGAAATCCAGCTTGAAATTATCAGTAAAATTATCAAAAACAGAACTGGTGTAGATATCAGCTTTGATAATGGAAAGGTGTTATTCAAGGAAACTATTTGTGATATTGTGGATGGTGTTGGTCATTTTGAACCATTAAGGCATTATGCTGAGGTTCATTTACGATTAGAACCACTACCAGCAGGCAGTGGGCTGGTTTTTGATAGTGAGGTTTCAACAGATGATTTGTCACTAAACTGGCAAAGATTGATTCTGACGCACTTAAAGGAAAAAAGACATAAGGGTGTATTAATTGGCGCACCAATTACCGATATTAAAATCATTATTACAGCTGGAAGAAGTCATTTAAAGCATACCGAAGGTGGAGACTTTAGAGAAGCCACCTATCGTGCAGTAAGACAAGGCTTAAAGAAAGCAATCAGTATCGTACTAGAGCCTTTCTATCGTTTTACTATTACCTTAAATAAGCAGTATTTAAGTAAGGTTTTATATGACTTGGACAATATGAAGGCTTCCTATAAGATTGATGAGGATGAAAGGGGCTTTGTTGTTGTGGAGGGTAAGGCACCTGTCAGAAAGATGCAGAATTACCAGACAACACTATTAGCCGCTACTAGTGGTACAGGCAAAATAGTTATGAGTCTGTTAGGTTATGAACCATGTGAGGATGAGGCGGATATCATTGAGAGGTTCCATTACGATTCAGAAATGGATTATGGAAATCCAACTGGTTCGGTTTTCTGTGCTCATGGTTCAGGCTTTTATGTGCCATATAATCATGTAGAGGAGTATATGCATATTAAACCAAAGGAAGAAAATATAAGTTCATCCTTAACGCATTCTAATAAATTTACTGTCAGTGAAAATGAATTGAAGCAGGTTTTTATGATGGCTGGCGGTAGAAATATCAATGAAAAGAAAAAGGTTGCTGAGAACAAACGAATTGATGACCGAAATAAAAAGGTTGAGGTAAAGCTAAAAGAAAGAAAACCAAGGATGTTGATTGTGGATGGTTATAATATGATGTTTGGCTGGGAAAAGACTAAAGGTATTGATTTTGATAATGCCAGAGATATTGTGATTAATGATATTTCCAGCTATGCAGGCTATAAGGGTGTTAGTGTTGTTATTGTATTTGATGCCTATAAGGTAAAGGATACCTTGGGTAAGGTTTCTACCAATAGTAATTTCTCAATTGTTTATACCAAAACTGGTCAGACTGCCGATGCTTATATAGAGAAAGCAGTACATGATTTTAAAAATAAATATGATGTTTATGTTGCTTCAAGCGATGGAACGGTACAAAGCGTTGTATTCGCTCAGGGTGCAAGAAGGGTTAGTGCAAGAGAGTTGGAAATTGAATTAAAGTTTATAAATGATACAATGTTAAAGTAGTATTGGAGAGTTATATGAAAAAAGACCTTAGAATTGACTCTTTCAATCCTTGCTGGTGGGCATATTTAGCACTACAGCTAGTGATTGTCTGGGTTATAGCCTTTATATTTAAAGACCAATCCTTTGAGGCAAAAAGAGTATTGCTAATTGTTATTGGATTTATTTCAGTTTTATATTTTTTCTTTTACAAGTATCTGTTATG
>DCGH01000004.1:3730-12685 GCA_002315205.1 Erysipelotrichaceae bacterium UBA1783 | reverse complement strand
TCTTTCATTGGCAGGATGAATTACCATTGCAGCTTTGTAATTTAGGAACTGTATTTTCCCTTTTGGGTGCATTAACAAATAATGCTTTCTTATTAGGCTATTGCTGCTGTATTGCACCAATTGGTGCATTGATTGCAATAGTGATGCCTTGCAAAGGCTTTACAGATCTTCCTGCTTTTTCAAAGAAGTCCCTTGGCTTCTATGGACATCATGGATTAATCGTTGTGAATGGTTTGCTGATTCTTCTATTCAAAATGTATTCACCAACCCATTCCTATACAATTCCAATGACCGTTTTTGTAGGAATTCTTTTATGCATTTCTTATCTGATTAATGCATTTGTCAGAAAAAAATGGAATACAGAAGCAAACTATATGTTCACCTATGATACGGACAATAATCCAGTATTAGAAATGCTATATAAGCTGATTCCATATAGATTGTTTTATACACTTCCACTATTACCATTAGTAACTATCATCCATACAGTTTTAGTTTTGTTATCAAAATAAAAATAGTCCAAAATGAATTGGACTATTTTATTTTTCTTTCCTTTATTTTTGTTACTAAGTCAGTATCCTTATCGATAATGGTTGTATATCCTTCCAAAGACTGTGCTTTGTTTTTTAATGGAACACAGTTTTCAGAAACATAGGTATAACAATGTCCTTTACCATTTTTTGCCTCCTGAATCAGGTTGGCACCTGCGCTATTACCATCTAAAGCGATTAAAATGGAGTTTCTTCTTTCAAAGATTTCATAGTTAAATGATTTATAGATACCCATACCCAGGCTTTCTGTTGAAACTCTGATAGAAAGCTTTTGCTTTATTAGGGTATCTCTTTCCTTTTCAGAGATCAGCGCTGGTACAATCGCAAAAATACTGAACCTGTTTTTGTTCTTATTGACTAGATATTTCTCATATCCTGAGACCTGATTGCCAATGACAAAGAAGTATTCTTCTGGATTTAACTCATTTAATAAATGGTCAATCATTTCCTTTTCATAATCAATCATATGAGTTAATCGATGATCACTATTAAAGCTTCCTCCAGCAATGATAATTGGTGTTTTTCCTTCAGGTAATGGTTCAATCTTAGTTGCTAATTCCTTTTCGGATTCCAGCTTGCTGGTTAATGATAAGGATAGAGTATAGCCAGTTTTCTGATTTTCCTCAATCTGCTTTAATAAGGCTGTTTTTAAATCTCGTCCATTTAAGAATTGAGAGAATTGTTCACATTTCACATTAAATGATTTTTCAGCATCATTTAAAATCATGTTTTCCGTCTTTCTTATTTTCAATAGATCATCCACAGATAGCTGAAGAAGATTATCTAAGGCAAGCTGCTCATCAAAGCTATCTACTCCATATAATCCAAAGCCATCTGAGCCCTGAACACAGGCGATATCATTTGCCAGATATTTCTTTAAAGGATGCTTATCCAATCCATTCAGGTTGTTTAAACGGACATTTGAAGTAATCTGGAATTCTAACACAACGCCTGTTTCCTTTATGGTGTTGATTAAAGCTTTTCCTTTTTTTGTATTTAAATCTGCAGTATATAAGCCATGACCTAAACGCATCTTAGGGAAGGCTTGACCCTTCTGTAAGGAATTTTTCACACATTCAATAGAATTAGCCACATTGCCAGTTAAGGAATCATTTTCTCCAGCATGAATTCTGATGGTGAAGTAAGGATCGTTTTTGGCGATACCAACAAGTTCACTGATAACTGGTTTTAGCTCTCTGATATCATTGATTTCCTCACCAACAAAATCACTTCCCACCACATATGGATCTAAGGCAACAGCCTTGATAATATCAAGATTATCTCTTAAATAGTTTGCTGGTGTTTTCTGGTCTTTGATGATTGTTAATGGGATTCTTCTCATTGCTGCTAAAAAACGAATAGAAACACCAGTTTCCTGTAAAATCTTTGGACAGATTTCATGAATCTGTTGCAGTTCATTTACTGCATCCAGCTTTACTAAGGTAGTATCTGAGATTTCTACATATTGAATTCCTTGAGAACCATAGCTTCGAGCAATCCATAATAGCTTATCCTGGAATAGGGTATTATGAGCATAGATTGGATTGTTCTTGTCTGTACGCATCTGCTTCAGATAAGAAATAATATCCTTATCGGGAATACGATTAATATTCTTTAGGTTGATGGTCTTATCAGATGTTTTTCCTTTGGTGAAAACATAGCGATATAAATAAACCTTTTCAAGATTGGTGAACACGGCCTGCCCATCCTTTAATAGGGATAAGGAAGCACGAATTCTTTTGATATTGAAATCTGCATTAACAATGTTATTTAGAATCAAATCGGCGAAGTTGATAAAGGTATTATCATCAATTCTTCGATCCAAGTATTTTCCTGTTAGCTCTGAGTGAACAAACCCCTTAGCTACAATCTCTCTTTGTTTAGCTAAAGCTTTTGCCTGCTCATCAGTGATGCTTAATCCTAGTTTTTTAATGTAGTAAAGAGGATAGCGTATCTGATGAATGATTCCTAAAGCAATTAATACATCAGGTAACAGATTTGCATTCATATGTGTATGTAAATCTGTCTTAAATTTACATTGCTTTAAAATATATGTTTTTACAAGTACTTCCTTTTCTGATAGCTTACAATCCTTGGTCTGACTCATTAATGTTTTAGAAATGGCAGGAATGGTTGCCTTAATTTCAATATGGCCATCATTATAGATGTTGGCAATTTTTGTATTGCCTAAACGTAATACATAAACCTCATTGTTGCTGGAAACGATATAGCAAGGAATAACGCCTTTGATAATTTTTAAGCCTTTTTCATTAAAGGAAATGTTTAAGCTGCATACCTTGGCAAGGTTGGTAATCAGATTTCCAGATTTATGATTTGGTGTTTCCAGGACATAAGAAAGCTCATCACCATTTTTGAAAAGGGTAACGATGATGTCTTTTTCCTTATCTAAATAAAAATAACCAAACTGTTCCATATTATTCTCCAATTATGAAAAAAATACTGGCATAGCCAATATTTTATTTTCCAGTGGAACCAAAGCCGCCTTCGCCACGCTCTGTTTCTTCTAATGAATCTACTTCCTCAAATTCAATAGGCAAATATGGTAAGACAACAAGCTGTCCAATTCGTTCTCCCTTTTCAACCCACTGAGTCTTATTTGAATCATTATGTAAAGCAACAATTAACTCTCCACGATAATCAGAGTCCACAACACCAACACAATTTGCTGGACGTAAGCCGAACTTTGTTGCTAAACCACTTCTGGCAAAAATACCGCCAAAATATCCTTCAGGAATTTCCACAGCTAAACCGGTAGACATCTTAATTGTCTGCTGAGGTAAAAATACTTCCCCCTTAACAGCATATAAATCATATCCAGCAGCATATTTAGAACCGCTTGTTGGGATAATAGCTTCTTCTGTTAGCTTTTTAATTCTTATTTTCATAGAAAAATCCTCCTGAGATTATCTCTATTCTATCACAAACAGATAAAGAAATGATATGATTAATATTAAGAAAAAGGGGTATATAGAATGATTGAATATATTAAGGAGAAATTACAGGAAAGCTATCAGCTGTTAGAAAAGAATAATGAAAAATTTGCAAAGATCAAGGTCAATGGAATGAGCTTTGATATTTCTTCATTTTCTATCGAAGGGGTTGGAAATCTGGGAATTATGGAGGCTTCAGGCTTCTTTGGATTAATGAATATGATTACGGTGATTATTAATCCTTTTGAAGTAGATGCGCCATTATTTTCTTATGATAGAATTCATGCTTTTGGCAATGATACATTCATTATGGAGCTTTATGATACCTGCCTAAAGGATGGATTTGAAAAAGAACAGATTAGAGGTATTAAGAGTAAATATGGAAGTCTACCGGTTTATGATCATGGAACTCATTGGTATGATGATATCCTAATGGATGAATCAATTCATCTAAAAGGAAAAAAACAGGAAAGTGCTACATTTGATGCTTTGGCAGTCGAGTATATTGAGGCTTATGTAAATGCACTAAACAATGCTGAAAAGTGTGATAAGCTACAAAAAACAGAAAAGGCAAAGGCTTATTCAGATGGCTTATTGAATAATGGTGGTCCATCCACTGATATTTTTGTTAAAAAATTTGGAAAAGAATTTACAACAGAATTATTTGAAAAGGTATTATTTGGAACAAACTCTTAGGTTAAACAAATGTTTAGCCTTTTTTATGATATAATGCTATTATGGAAAAATTGGGGGCAACTATGGATATTATTGAAGAAGCAATCAGCTATGTAAAGAGTGTTTTCGAAAATGATTATAGTGGTCATGATTATTTCCATACAATCAGAGTGTATCACACTGCATTAACTATCGCTAAGAGAGAAAAGGCAGATGAGCTTATTGTCTCTTTAGCTGCCTTGTTACATGATGTTGATGATGAAAAGCTGTCAAAGGAAACCTATCAGAATAAGGATAAGGCTGTTTCCTTTATGAAAAAGCATAATCTTTCACAAGAAATGATTGAGAAAGTCATCACAGCCATCCAGGAGGTATCTTTTGTTGGTACAGATAGCGTAGAACCTTCAACCATAGAAGGAAAATGTGTTCAGGATGCAGATCGATTGGATGCCATTGGTGCCATCGGCATTGCCCGTTGCTTTGCCTATGGGGGTTCGCATCATAGAGTTATTTATGATCCAGCTGAGCAACCAATGCTGAATATGAATAAAGAACAGTATCGTAACCATGTTTCAACAACAGTGAATCATTTCTATGAAAAGCTTTTTTTGTTAAAGGACATGATGAATACTTCTACAGCCAAAATGATTGCAGAGAAAAGGGATGAGTATATGCATAGCTTCATCAATGAATTTTTAGAAGAATGGGAAGGAAAAGTGTAATGATTAATACAGTTATTTTCGATTTGGATGGATTATTGGCAGATAGTGAATCTGTTTTCTATCAGCTATATCAGGATTTATTAGCGCCATATGGACATAGCTTTACAATGAAGCATTATGGAGAAACCTATTGTGGTAAAACCTTAAAGGAAAATATGCAGTCTATTGTTAAGGATTATGATTTACCTTTAACACCTCAACAGGCACAAAAGTTTATGGAAGAGGATGAGGAATCCTATATGCAAAAGGGTATTCCATTAAAAAATGGAGCAAAGATTTTGCTAGATTATTTAAAGGAGCACAATTATAATATTGTTTTGGCTACTTCCTCTTTACCAGAGAGAGCTTTAAGAATTTTACGCTTTAATGAAGCCGTTGAATACTTTGATGCGATGGTTTTTGGACCAGATGTAAAGAAGGGAAAGCCTGAACCAGATGTCTTTTTATTGGCTGCCGAAAAGGTCAATGCAAAGGTTGAAAATTGTTTGGTTTTAGAGGATTCAGAGCAGGGTGTTTTAGCATCCTATAGAGCAGGAATCAGGGTAATCTGTATTCCTGATGTAAAAATGCCTAGTAGAGATTATATAGAAATCAGTGAAGGAATCTATGATAATCTGACAGAGGTTATTAGTTATTTAGAAACAGAAGACTAAAGGTTATTTAGTCTAAAAATAAAATGGGAGAAGAAATATGAAAGGTATTAAGACACAAAAATCAAAGGTTCGTTCAATGATTTTTACTGAAATCGCCAGATTAGCTTATGAAGGTGGTGGAAAGCATCAGTTGGAAGAATTGCCATTTAAGATTATTCCAGGTGAGGAAGGCTCTTATCGTGAATCTGTTTTTATTGAAAGAGCAGTTGTTGGTCAAAGATTAAGAGTAGCTATGGGCTTATCATTACTTCCAGCATCAGTGAATTCACCTATTTCTGCCGGTATGGATGAATCTATGATTGATGAGAAATATTATGAACCACCTCTAATTGATATTATCAAGTACGCTTGCCATAAGTGCCCTGAAAAGAGAGTATTTATTACAGATGGCTGCCAGGGATGCTTTGAACATCCTTGTGTTGAGGTTTGCCCTAAAAAGGCAATCACTTTAAAGAATGGTCGTTCTGTTATCGACCAGAGTTTATGTATCAAATGTGGAAAATGTGTTAATGCTTGTCCATACAATGCAATTATAAAGCAGGATAGACCATGTGCTTCTGTATGTGGTACTGGAGCAATTAAGACAGATGAATATGGCAGAGCTAGTATTGATTATAAGAAATGCGTTTCCTGTGGTCAGTGTTTAGTTCATTGTCCATTTGGCGCCATTGTTGATAAGAGCCAGATTTATCAGACAATTAAGGCAATGATGGATGGACAAAAGGTTTATGCAATTATTGCTCCTTCTATTGCTGGACAATATGGACCAGACTTAACAGATGATAAGGTGGAAAATGCATTCAAGGCTTTAGGCTTTGCAGGTGTTGTTGAAGTGGCTAGTGGTGCAGATTTATGCACAATCCAGGAAGCAACAGATTTCTTAAGAGAAGTTCCAGAGGAAATTCCATTTATGGGTACCTCTTGCTGTCCTGCATGGGCAAAGATGGTTAAAAATGAATTTCCTGCACAGGCAAAGAATATTTCTATGGCTTTAACACCAATGGTGTTTACCGCAAGATTAAAGAAGCTGGAAGAGCCTGATTGCAAGGTTGCATTCATTGGACCATGTGCAGCTAAAAAGCTGGAAGCAAGCAGAAACGATGTAAAGAGCTATGTTGATTTTGTTTTAACATACGAAGAGGTTCAAGGTATGTTTAAGGCAAAGGATATTGATTTTAAGGCAATTGAACCAGGTAGAAAGCTAGATAAGTCTTCTGGTGATGGTAGAGGCTTCGCTACTGGTGGTGGTGTTGCAAAGGCTGTTGTTAAGTATATCAATAGTATTGAGCCAGAATTAGAAGTAAAGGTTGCTTCTGCGGAAGGTTTAGCAGATTGTCGTAAGCTGATGCTGATGGCTAAAGCTGGTAAGTATAATGGATACCTGTTAGAGGGTATGGCTTGCCCAGGTGGCTGTATTGGTGGCGTAGGTACAATCATTGATTTAAACAAGGCAAAGAAAGAATTAGATTCATCAATTAAAAATGCTGCATTTGAAAAGTGCAGTGAAACCTTATATGAGGGTGAATTAAAGAATATTGAAAATATCGATATGACTGAAAACAAGGTTGATAGTATTAAGGAATGGAGTAACAAATAATGAATAACGTAAAAAAATTAGCTTACACAGCTCTTTTATTAGCTGTATGTGTCACATTTCAGCTTTTAAAAAGCTTCTCAGTTTATATTACAGGGCCAGCAGTTAATGCTGTACTAATTATTGCTGCAACAGCTGTTGGATTACCAAGTGGTTTATTTATCGCTTGTGTTGCACCATTAATTGCATATTTAGTTGGTGCTACTCCAATTATTAATATGATTCCTGTGATGCTTCCAGTTATTATGGTAGGTAATGCATTAATTGCTGTATTCGCATACTTATTCAAGGAAAAAAATTTAATTGCTGGTTTATTAGCAGGATCTGTTGCCAAGGCTGGCTTTTTATGGCTAACAGTATGGTATGTTGTTTTACCATTATTTGGTGCCAATGTACCAGAAAAGGTTCAGCTTGCTGCAAAAAACACTTTCTCAATTACTCAGCTGATTACTGCATTAATTGGTAGTGCAATTGCTTATATCATCTATAAGAGATTATTTGTTAAGAAATAAGGAAAGAACTATATGGAATTTGTTGCTTTATTAATCTATGTCTTTGTTGTTGTTATTTTCTGTACGGGAGGAATTCATTTTTCTCATTATCTGACAGTTTATAATGAAAAGAAGAAGCAGCATCTTTCTATATCAACCAATGGAAAAGAAGGCTTTGTTATGCAGGTAGAGGCTGTGCAGAATGCCTTCGTTCATAAAAGAGTGACTGGCAGATATAAGGGTGTAGTTCCCGAATATCATGATGTTCTGCTTTTAGATAATAAAAAGGAAAAGCAGCCGGTTATGGTTTTAAAGGTAAAAAAAGGTGCCTATAATTATCAATCCAATTCTATAGAGTTATCCATTGTATTATTTGGCGCTAAGGAAAAGTTTTTAATGAATGGCTGCAATTTGACAAATATTCGTGAAAAGGAAGCAGTTGTGGTTAAAAAAGAATTGAGTGTAAAAGCTAATAGTGACATTCAATATCCTGTAAAAATTAAATCTACACTAAGAGATTATTTCAATGCTTTATTAGTTTTAGTGCTAGGAGTATTTGAGACTGTCTTTATTGTAGCAAATATGGTTGTGGGCTCTCATATCACATTCTCTGATATTATGGTTTTTGCCTTGGGGGCAATATTTACCATCTTTGGTTTATATATGCTAGCAAGTGCAATCATTTTCTCCATTTCATTGGATGAGGATGGAAGATTAGTATTAGTAAGATTATCAAAGACAAAAACATACAAACGCAAGGAATATAGCTATGGTGTCAGAATTATGAGATCTAATGGTAAAGAAAGCTATGAGCTTCATTTGGATGATGTCAAAGAGAAGAAGCTATTGGCTACTATTTCGGATTCAAATCCACAATTTAATCAATTCTATAGTGCCTTAAAAGAGCATAAATAAAAGCGATGAACGTTCATCGCTTTTTGTTTGGCTTTTTATCTCTGCTTTGGATTAGCACGACCAGCATACTTTCCATCGATAGTTGATAATGTAATCATTTCATTCTGTTCGATGAATAGTGGAACCTTAATTGTTAATCCTGTTTCAACTGTAGCATTCTTTAATGCTGCTGTCTGAGTATCACCCTTAACAGCTGGTTCAGTATAAGTAACCTCTAGGTCAACCTTATCTGGTAGGATAATACCTAAAATTTCTGTTTCCTGGAATACCTGAATAATAACTTCCATTGATTCCTTTAAGAAGTTCTTTTCCCATTCAACTCTTGAAGCTGGAATTTCAACCTGCTCATAAGTATCGTTATCCATGAAGATATAATTGTCGCCATCATTGTAAAGATACTGCA
>DCGH01000004.1:0-3695 GCA_002315205.1 Erysipelotrichaceae bacterium UBA1783 | reverse complement strand
TGTTTGCTTCCTCTACACGGTCAGAGCCAATTAAGCCTAATTCCTTAACAACACCTGTTCTAGGGCTCTTTACCTTTACAGCAACCTTCATCTTAGCCATAGCTGTCTTGTTACGATCTACAGTGATTGCCTGATATAATTCGCCTTCCCATAGGAAGACTGTTCCTGGTTTGATTTCTGTTGACTGAATCATAATATTTACCTCTTCTCACTTTTTTACATTTAATATTTTACCTTAAAAGGTAATTCCTTGACAATATCTATATGACTTTTGAGGTTTATTCTATGGAAAAAAATTTGTAATTAGGTGTAAAATATCTTTTATTAAAAGTGAGGTAAAAAACATGAAGTTTGAATTAACTACAGCCGCAAGAGAATATTTCTATAAGATTACTCAGATTCCCCATGGTTCAGCAAATGAAAAGGCATTAAGTGATTTTATTGTCAGATTCGCTCAAAGAAAAAATTTAGAATATGTTCAGGACGAATTATATAATGTAGTCATTTATAAGCCTGCTACTGAAGGATATGAAAATAGTGCTCCATTAGCATTACAGGGCCATATTGATATGGTTTGCGAAAAAAACAATGATTCTAATCATAATTTTGAAACAGATCCATTAGATTTATATGTTGATGAAGAGAATTGGCTACATGCTAATGGTACAACATTAGGCGCAGATGATGGTGTTGCTGCGGCTTATATGCTTGCTCTATTAGATGATGATAGTGTTGTTCATCCTGCATTAGAATGTATTTTTACTGTACAGGAGGAAATTGGATTAATTGGTGCCATTGGTTTAGATAAAAATCTAATCAAATCACATCGTTTAATTTCTATGGATGGTGGTGGAGAGTATACCACTTCTGTATCATCTTCTGGTGGATTTAGAGTTGATATTACCAGAGATTTAATGAGAGTAGAGAATTCAAAGCCAACCTATAGCATTTCTATCAGAGGTTTATTAGGTGGTCATTCAGGTGTGGAAATTCATTTGGAAAAAGGAAATTCCAACAAGCTAATGGCTAGAATTCTAAAGGAATTAGCTGATAGTAATATTACCTACAATTTAGTAGATATTCATGGTGGCTTAAAGGAAAATGCAATTCCAAGAGAGTGCGATGCATTGATTGCTTCAGATAGTGAAGAAAAGGATATCATTGCAGCAGTGAATGCTTCTAGTGCAAAGATTCATACGGAGCTTGAAACAAGTGATAATGGCTTTACCTGCACAATTGAAAAGGTTGAAACAAGTGCAACCTGCTTCTGTCCTAAGTGTACAAAGAAGGTTGTTGATATGATGTTTATTATGCCAAATGGCTTCCAGCATAAATCTTTAGCCATTGAAGGTTTAACAGTAACTTCATTAAATATGGGAGTTGTTGAGGTTGTTGGAGATACTTTAAGTGTCAGATATTCTATCCGCTCAGCCATCAATTCAGCAACTGATGATTTATATAGAACATTAGATACTATCGCAAAGCTATTTGATGCTACAGCGAATCCAGGAGCAAGATATCCTGGATGGAAATTCAATCCTGTATCTGAATTAAGAGAAAAGTTTGCTAAAATCGTTGAAGAGCAGATTGGTAAAAAGCTAATTGAAAAAGCAACTCATGGTGGATTGGAATGTGGCGTTTTTGCGAATTATTATGATGATATGGATTTAATGAATATTGGTCCAATGCATAAGGATATCCATACACCTAAGGAAATCTTAAATCTGGATTCTTTTGATAGAACATACCAGATGCTTTTAGCATTAGTAGCTGACTGTAAATAGATTTTAATCTAAATTATATAAAGGAGGGGGCTTTTATGGATATAATGATTCTCATCCAAACAATGCTTAAGCTTTTCTTCATATTGCTGATCGGGTATGGATTGAATAAATTTGGTGTTTTCGATTCATATGTAAATAAGAAAATTTCTTCATTGGTAGTTAATTTAACCAGTCCATTATTAGTTATTTATTCAGTCAGTATTGTGGACAGTAAAGAAAAATCTGCTGTTTTCATCATGATTGCTCTTGGCTTTTTAATGTATTTTGGTTTTATTATCATTGGAAAAATTGTGAATTTATTACTCCCTTTTCCAAAACAGGACCATCCAGTATATGAGTGCATGTGTGTGTTTGCCAATACGGCTTTTATGGGCTATCCTGTTATCCAAAGTATATTAGGTACTGAAGCGATTTTCTATGCAAGTATGATTCATATGGCATTTAGTTTTTTCGTTTATACCTATGGTGTAATTTGTGTTAATCAGAAGGATAGTGAGAAGTTTTCTTTAGATTACAAGCTATTATTAACACCTGGATTTTTTCTAAGCATTGTTGCGATAGTGATTTATGTATTCAATATCCGTTTGCCTGAGGTAATTTCATCTACAGTGGAATCTGTAGGTTCTTTAACTAGCCCTCTGTCCATGATGATGATTGGATCTTCTTTGGCTATGTATCCTTTGAAGGATAGCTTAGGAGATTGGCGCAGCTATCTTTTCGCTGCCGTTCGTTTATTGTTAATCCCAACAATTTCGGCTGTTGTTTGCAAAATTACAGGATTAAACAGTTATTATTCAGCAATTATTGTCATTACCAATGGAATGCCTGTTGCAGCAACTGTATTAATGCTAGCGACAGAATACAATTGTAATATTCAGCTTGTAACAAGGAATATTGTGGTATCTACCTTATTGAGTGTAATCACAATTCCTATTATTGCGTACTTATTTGTTCTGTAGAGTATCTTTGGAAGGAGAAAATTATGAAAAAGGATTTATTTCTTATGCGTCATGGTGAAACCTTATTTAATGTGCAGAATAAGGTTCAGGGATGGTGTGATTCCCCTTTAACTCAAAAAGGAATCGATGAAAGTAAAAAAATGGGAGAAAAGCTAAAAGAAATCCCATTTGATCATTTTTACAGTTCTACTGCTGAAAGATGCTGCGATACTCTAGAATTAGCCTTCCCTAATACTTCCTATACCCGTTTAAAAGGAATTAAAGAAAGATATTTTGGTCAATTGGAAGGGGAACCTCAATATATGCAGATAAGAAATAAGTATGATGAGCTTGCAGAACTTTATGGTGGTGAAACTACTCAGCAGGTCATTGACAGATTTCTTTCAACTCTAACGCCCATTATGGAACAAGAGGACCATCAGACAGTCTTTGCTGTTTCTCATGGAGGGGCTATTTCCTGCCTTTCTAATTATCTTACTGGACAAAGGACTACAAGATTAGCAAATAGCTCCGTATTACACTTAAGTTATGAGGATGGAAAATTTAATATTGTTGAAGTCATAAATGTTGATGAATAAATGTTTGTGATATTGTCTTGAAAAATACAAAGTATAAAATGAATTAAAGCTCCTTTTTGAATTAGTGGAGCTTTTTTTTGGAAAAGGGTTTTGTTGTTCAATATGGATAATTAAGGAACTATGATATTTCTTAATAATTTATTAAGGTAATAATAGATGCATTCATTGTCACTATTATTATGGTAAAATTATATTGGCAAAGGAGGGGCCTTTATGAAAAGTAAAAGAGAAATCATGGGCTTAGCAGCGATTCTTATTCTGATATTCCATTTCTATATTCCAGCTACGAATTGGACATATGAAAAACTTATTGCAAAAATCTGCTATATTGGTGTAGATCTGTTCTTCTTTGTTTCCGCATATTCCTTAGGTAA
>DCGH01000025.1:12338-12520 GCA_002315205.1 Erysipelotrichaceae bacterium UBA1783 | reverse complement strand
GCCATTGATAACTATATGCCAGATATGACCATCTATTATGCTATAGATGCTGAAGTTGGTTTAGCAAGAATCGCCTCAAGAAAGAACTTAGATCGTTTAGATGTTGAAAGCTCTAACTTCCATAAAAACGTTCAGAAGGGATATGAAATTTTATGTGAGAAATATCCTGAAAGAATTAAGAT
>DCGH01000025.1:10417-12190 GCA_002315205.1 Erysipelotrichaceae bacterium UBA1783 | reverse complement strand
AGACCCTAAATAACGCAATGGAAAAAGGAACTCTTTCTCATTGTTACTTATTCTCTGGGGAAAAAGGTACATTCATGAAGGAAACCGCCCTTCTATTAGCTCAATCATTAATCTGCGAGCATAAGGATGGACAGTTTGCTTGCGAGCGTTGTATCAACTGTATCCGAATCGAGGAAAACAACTATGCGGATTTAATCTACATAGAAGGGGATAAAAATATTAAGGCTGAAGAAGTAGAACAGATTCGTGATCAGTTTGAAACAACTGCCTTAGAAAAAGCTGGTCATAAGATTTTCATCATTAACAATTGTGAGAATCTTACAAACAAATCTGCCAATTCCTTATTAAAGTTCATTGAGGAGCCAACCGGTTCATTAACTGGCATCTTCATTACTACCCAGATTGAAAGAGTATTGCCTACCATCGTTTCCAGATGTCAGACATTAAATTTCAAGCCATTAGGTAAAGAAGCTTTCTATCAGAAAGCAAAGGATTTAAAGCTGGATGAGCTTGATGCTCATTTTATCAGTAATTTAGTGTCAGGAATAAAAGATATTTCTAAGCTAAGCAAAAATAAAAACTATTTGCAGGCTTATCAGCTATTTGCTGAATTCAATCATCTATTATTTACTGATAAAGGATTAGCTATTGTATACTTACAGAAAAATCTCACAAAGCTGAATAAAAAAGATACAGACAAAGAAGATAAAAAGGATGAAAAAAAGGACGAAGCTTCAACGAAGCTGAATATCAAAACAACCTTTACCTATTTCTTAGATTTATGTCTTATCTTTGTACAGGATTATTTGGAGAAATATTCATCAGAGGACGAAACCTACAACAATCTATTACAGCTGGTCAATACAAGAACATTTGATTATGGATTATATATGAAGTCTATGATTGAAACAAAAGATGCATTAAACAGATCTGCCAATACATTATTGTTAGCGGATCAGTTACTATATAAATTAACGGAGGTATAACATGAGTAACACCGAAAACACAGAAGAGGTTGTTAGCTATAAATATTGCGTTTCAGTAAAATTTGTAGGTTCTAAAAAAGCTTACAACTTTGGAACAAACGATGAGTGCCTGAAATATGGTGATAAGGTCGTTGTTGAAACAATTCGTGGATTAGAGTTAGGAGAGTTAATCTCTGATTTAAGAGACAGCTCAACAGTTTCAACTAATTTAGCCTTAAAGCCTGTCACTCGTAAGGCAACACAGCATGACATCACTCAAAACGAAAAGAATATTGCTGAAGAAAAAGAGTTAATGTCTAGATGCCAGGCTTGCATTGATGAGATTGGCTTAGATATGAATCTGATCAGTGCTGAATACACACTTGATCGTTCAAAGGTTATCTTCTCTTATGTTGCAGATGAAAGAGTTGATTTCAGAGAACTATTAAAGCTATTAGCTTCAACATTTAAATGCAGAATTGAATTAAGACAGATTGGCCCTAGAGATAAGGCAAAGATTATTGGTGGTCTAGGCTGCTGTGGTATGGAAACATGCTGCTCCAGATTCCTGGATGACTTTGATATTGTGTCTATCAATATGGCAAAGAATCAGTTATTAGCATTAAATACCGCAAAGCTATCAGGCCAATGTGGTAAGCTAATGTGCTGTTTAAAATATGAGGATGATGCTTATAAAGAATTAAGAGCTGGCTTACCTAAGCTAAACTCAGCAATCTATTATAACAATGAGAAGTTTAGAATTACTTCTATGAACATCCTTAGCAATTCAGCCAGATTATCTAATAAG
>DCGH01000025.1:0-10394 GCA_002315205.1 Erysipelotrichaceae bacterium UBA1783 | reverse complement strand
ATAACGCTGTAGATTTGACATTAGATGAGCTTAAGAAGCTCGTTGCTGAAAAGAAGCAGGAAAACAGCAATCAGTAAAACTAAAAGGCACTTCACTTCTGAGGTACCTTTTTTCTTTCCATATAATATGCCTTTATTTATACAGCTCTCCTACAAAATAGGTTAGTGCAGCAAAGGTATAAACGGAGAAGAATACACCTTCATCATCTGTTCCTCTCCTCAAAATCTCCTTTGCTTTTGTCTTATCAATTAATTCAAAGCCATCAAATAATTCTGAGCCTTCAGCACCCTCTTGAGATAGCTGCTTTAAATTATTCTCATTGATAATAGCGCAAACTAATGCGTTACTTTCATCTGTCATACCAGGAGTTGAGAATAATAATGGATTAATAACATATAGTTCATTAGCATCCACACCAGTTTCTTCCTTGATTTCTCTTTTTGCTGTTTCTAATACATCATGATCTTTCTTATCCATTAATCCAGCAGGTGGGCTTAATAAAAACTGTCCTGTTGGATAACGGAATTCATACATTAATAACAGCTTATCTACCTCTCCTTTTAAAATAACTACACAGGTTACAGCATCAGGTCTCATCTCTTTAAACTGTTCATCTGACTTCAAACAAACCAAATCATCCAAGGGTCTTCTTGTTGCGTTATAATAGTGTCTTCCTTCCTTATACTGCATATCAAAAATCTTGATATATTTTGTTTCAAATAGGCTTTCAACCTTTTCCTTTGTTAATTTTGGTTTTTCCATATATAGTCCTCCAAATCCTCAATATCTAACACTTTTATGTTCATTTCCTTCAATCTTTTGGCAAGCTTTCCTTGTCCTTTAATCCGTCTTCCTGTAAAGGTTCCATCATAGATCTGATTTACGCCACAGGTTGGACTTCTTGATTGTAGTATAGCTAAATCTATATCCTCAATATTACTAACAATTTCCTCAATTGCTCTATTGATTGGCTCATCCACATCATTACCATAGCAATCTATAGCTTTACCATTCACTAGCTCAATTGGTGCTCTAGGGCATTGTTCCAATGCTAGTAGTTCGGGGCATACATCTACATATTCTTTATCCTCTAAAAAAGACATAAGCTTTTCACTATAGTTGTTTTTCCCGTTATACTTACAATTCACCCCTAAAAGGCATCGACTTATTAATATTTTCATAAATTTATTATACATCTTTTTTAACAATTTCACTTATTTGAAAATATGTTCTATAATAAAGTCTCAGGAAGGAGTGTTAAATTATGAAAAAAGAATTGAATGTATGCCTGTTAAATGATTCATTTCCACCAGCAATCGATGGTGTAGCCAATACTGTAGTAAACTACGCCAACATTATTCAGAATGGTTTGGGCAAATCTTTAGTAGCTACTCCTGAATATCCAAATGTAAAAGACAACTATAGCTTTGATGTTTTCAGATATCCTAGCTTTGATACAACAAAATTAGTTGGTTATCGCTGTGGTGTTCCATTTGATTCTAACACCATTGAAGATATTGCCAGCAAGAATGTTGATATTATTCATTCTCATTGTCCTGTAGCATCTACCTTTTTAGGAAGAATGATTCGCGACAGAATTGAAAAGCCATTAGTTTTTACCTATCATACCAAGTTTGATATTGATATCAGAAAAGCTACCAGCTCAAAGCTATTACAGAAGGTCGCAATCGATTCTTTAGTTGCTAATGTGGAAGCATGTGATGAGGTTTGGGTTGTCTCTAGAGGTGCTGGTGAAAACCTACGTTCTTTAGGCTACAGCAAAGATTACATCGTCATGCCTAATGGTGTTGATTTTGATAAGGGAACATCAACAAAGGAAGAAATTGAGGAAGTAAAGGATGAATTTAACCTTCATGTAAATGCACCTGTTTATCTTTTTGTTGGAAGAATGATGTGGTATAAGGGCATTAAGATTATCTTAGATGCTTTAAAGGAAAAAAAGAATTATGGTCAGGACTTTAGAATGCTTTTTGTTGGTGAGGGTGCTGACTATAAAGAAATCCAAAGCTATACAAAGGAATTAGATCTGGAAAATAAATGTATTTTTGCTGGCGCGATTCGAGATCGCAAAAAGCTAAAAGCTATTTTCTCTAGCTGTGATATTTTCTTATTCCCATCTACCTTTGATACCAATGGAATTGTAGTCAGAGAAGCTGCTGCAGCTGGATTAGGAACCATTTTGATTAAGGGTAGCTGTGCTGCTGAAGATACTATCGATGGACAAAATGTTATCCAGATAGAAGAAACAGCTGAAAGCTTAGCAAAGGTTTTAATTGATGTTGATAATAATTTAGATTATTTCCATCGAATTGGAATCAACGCTCAAAATGAATTATATTGTTCATGGCAGCATTCTGTTGAGCACGCCTATGATCGCTATGTTGAGATTGTTGACAACTATCAGTTTGACCGCAACAAGCTTATCAGACAGGATACAACGGAAGCTTTATTTGCTGGCTTTGCTGATTTATCTAAAGGTATTCAGGATGTTCGTCTACAGCGACAGCTATTAACCTCATTAGCTATGGACAGTAGAAATAAGGTTGAAAAGCTTGTTGGTGATACCTTAGATGAAATCAATTATATCCGTGATATTTCAAAAATCAGAAGAGAAGAAATCAGACAATATAATGATGATGAAATTGATCGTTATCTATAGTAATTTAGGGAGAGTTTACTATTAGTAAATTCTTCTTTTTCTATGCTTTTTCATTTACACTTGAACTTAAAAACTTTAAAATATATATAGAGAAATTCGCTATTGGAGGTACAATCTATGAGTAGAGTAATGGATATAATTAAGGATGAGACTCTAACATACCAGCAGCAGGTTCTACAGCTTGCAAGAGTTGCTGAAAATGAAGAAGGTCCTTTCCTACAGTCTGAGGAATTCAAAGAAGGCTATGCTAAAGGAATTTTATGTGACTTAGGCGAAGGTATGGCACCTTATCGTCCTAGATATATTGCTCCTGATTACACAATTTTAATGGAAAAGGGATGTCAGTTTTTAGAGCTTGACCCACCTACCGATTTATTAGAAGCAACAAATGCTTTACTAATTATGTATAAGCATGTTCCTTCAGTAACATCATTCCCTGTTTATTTAGGTAATTTAGATGATTTATTAGAACCATTTGTTGTAAAAATGGATAGAGCTGAAGCAAAGAAGATTTTAAAGCTATTCTTATTACATATTGATAAGACTTTAGTTGACAGCTTCGTACATGCTGATTTAGGTCCAAAGGATTCTGAAACTGGTAGAATCATTTTAGAGCTAACTGAAGAAATGCAGCTAGCTATGCCAAATTTAACATTAAAATATGATCCTGAGGTTACACCAGATGAATATGCTTTATTAGCAATTAAGTGCATGCTTAAGACTAGTAAGCCATCATTTGCTAACCATAAGATGTTCGTTAAGGAATGGGGCGAGGATTATGTTATCGCTTCTTGCTACAACGGCTTAAAGTGCTGTGGTGGTGGATATACTTTACCAAGATTAAGAATGTTTGAATTATCAAAGGAAGCAACTTCTGTTGATGATTTCATGAACAGAGTTTTACCATTCTATACAGAAGTAATGCTACAGTTTATGGATAATCGTATTAAGTTCATTGTTGAAGAAAGTAATTTCTTCAAGACAAGCTTCTTAGTAAGAGAAGGCTTCGTAAAGAGAGAAAACTTCACAGGAATGTTTGGTATGGTTGGCTTATGTGAATGCTGTAATAACCTATTAGGTATTACAGATAAGAATTTAGGCTATGGCCATAATAAGGAAGCCGATGACTTAGGCGTTGCTATTATGGAAAAGCTAAGTGCTCTAGTTGCCGCTCATAAGGGCTTATATTGTGAAGGTACAAATAACCAGTATCGTTTACATGCACAGGTTGGTATCGATTCTGATGGTAGAGAAAACTCTCCAGGTGCTAGAATCTCTGTTGGTAACGAACCAGACTTAATGGATCATATCCTACATTCTTGTCGTTTCCATAAGTACTTCCCAACTGGTATTGGTGATATCTTCAAGTTTGAAGAAACATGGTATAACACACCTGAATCTTTATTAGATATTGTGAAGGGTGCTTTAGATAATGATATGAGATACTTCTCAGGCTATTTAGCTAATAATGATGTTGTCAGAGTTACTGGTTATCTAGTTAAGAAGAGTGAATTAGCTAAGCTTGATAAGGGTGAAGCTTCATTAAACCAGTGTACAGTATTTGGACAAGGTGCTCGTAACACATCAGCTGCTTTAGATAGAAAAATCGAAAGCTATGATCAGTGCACCGGTAAATAGAATCATTTCGTTTTCAAATGTAGACGGTCCTGGCAACAGGACCTCTATTTTCTTTCAATCTTGTCCATTCAGATGCTTATATTGTCACAATCCTGAGACAATTAACTACTGTGTCCATTGTGGAAAATGTGTTACTTCCTGTCCTGTTGGCGCATTAAGTATTGTAGATAAAAAGGTAGTATGGGATAGTGAAAAATGTGTTCAATGTGACACATGTATCAAAACCTGTCAGCATATGGCATCTCCAAAAATCAAGAATATGACTGTCGAGGATGTGATGGTTCATATTCGCAAAGCAAAACCATTTATTAAAGGAATTACTGTTAGCGGTGGTGAATGTACCAATCACCCAGAATTTTTAACGGAGTTATTTAAAGAGGTTCATAAGCTAGGCTTGACCTGCTTCTTGGATTCTAATGGCTGTCATGACTACGAAACTATGCCAGAGTTAATGGAACAAACCGACATGGTTATGCTTGATGTGAAAGCCTTTGATTCCAGCTTCCATAAAATGATCACTGGAAGTAACAATCATATTGTTTTAAAGAATCTTCAATATCTTATTAATCATCATAAGCTATATGAGGTTCGCACTGTTTTATTGAATAACCATTCGCAAAACATTAAAACCGTCACTGGTATTTCTGAAATCATTAAAGATGAATGCATCTACAAGCTGATTAAATATCGTCCATTTGGTGTAAGAGCCAATGGATTAGAGGTTTGTGGCAGAGGTATCGTTAGTGATAATGAATTAAAGGAAATGGAACAGCTTGCTATTGCTCATGGCGCAATCAAAACAAAAATTGTATAAGAAAAGCTACAGATTACTGTAGCTCTTTTTTATGCATCATATGACTTGATTGCTTCAATGAATATTCTGATAAATTCATCTCTATCTACAGAAGTCATTACTGTAGTTGTATGCTCATTTAGCTCTATACCTAAACGACCATCGCATACGGTCATACCTCTGGTGTGCTTTCCATCTAGTTCAACATCAACATTCATCTCAACGGTTTCAAAGATTTCCGGCTTCATTAAATAAATAACTGGTAAAACATCAAAGATCGATGTTTTTTCCCAATTTCTCTGCACAGCATATTGGCTATAGAATTGAGCTAAGCCATATATCATTTTCTGAACATGTCCTTCATTATTGAAGGCTTCGAATTCCTTTAGATAAATATCACCAGCACTGCAAGCCTCAAGTGGTGCCATCACAACCTTTACGTCACTATTAAATACAATATTTGCTGCCTCAGGGTCATGATAGATATTAAACTCACTCATTGTCTGAATGTTTCCTCTACCAATACCACCACCCATTAATACAACAGCTTCAATTTTTTTGCAAAGCTCTGGATAGGTCTTAACCACAACCGCAATATTCGTTAATGGAGCTAAAGCAATAATAGTTACTAAATCATTTTCTTCCAATTGCTTTTTAATAAAATCTACCGCATGCATTCCAGTCACCTGCTTGTGATGAGGATTAAAGACAAAGCCATCTAAACCAGACTCACCATGTGCTAAAGGCTGAGGCTCTGGGGCTTTTACTAACGGTGCATCATAGCCAACTGAAACTGGATAATCTAATCCAACATATTCTTCAACATTTAAAATATTATTAGTGACCTTTTCTACCGTCTGATTTCCAGCAACAGTCGTAATTCCTAAAATATCAAAGTATTCAGGATGCGCATGTGCTGTTAAAATCGCAAAGACGTCATCATGCCCTGGATCGCAATCAAATATAACTTTTCTTTTCATAAATAATTTCCTTTTCTATTTATTCTATTGTAAAAAAATCTCTAGAGCTTTGTCTAGAGATTTTGTTTTTTGTTTTTTACTGTTCAGCAACCTTACCACGCTTAACCTTGATGTAGTTAGAAATTGAAACTGTAACAATTACAATAATTACGGCTACATAAGGAACAGCTGTTAATAAGTCTGATGGGAATGCTGATGATGTAGCGAATACGATAGAAACCGCTCTGAATACACCGAAAATCAAGCATCCTAAGATTAGGAATAGATAATTACCTCTAGCAATACCATTTGCTGCAATACCCATCCAACCCATACCAGATACCATCTTCTTTGAGAAGATTAATAGGTAGTTTAATGATAGGAAGATACCACCAAATGCTGCAAAGATACCAGAAATAACTAATGATAATACCTGTAGTCTCTGAACATTGATACCAGCTGTTTTAGCTGCATCTGGATTTAAGCCACATGATCTCATTCTTAAGCCTAATGGGGTCTTGAAAATTACGATATAGAATACAATTAAACAAATCCAGCAAACATATGTAATAATATGCTGACCTGATAAAATCTGTCCTAAAACAGGAATACTATCAATACCTGGAATAGTAATCTTACCTAATGTCTTTACTGCTAATGAAGCACTTGATCCCTTATCACCTGTGAATAGGTAAAGAATAAAGATAGCTAATGGGTCTGCGAAGGTATTTAAAGCGATACCTACTAATGTAGGATTAGCTCCAAGCTTCATTGAGAATAGAGCCATTAATAACGCCATTAATACACCAACTGCTAAACCAATAACAACACCTAATAAAGCACTCTGAGTCCAATATGAACCAAGAATTGAGAATAGGGCTGCCATTGTCATCATAGATTCAACACCAATGTTACCAATACCAGTAGATGCAGCTGCGAAAGATGAAATACCAGCTAATAGAATTGGAGTTGATAAACGAATTACAACTAATAGGAAGCTTAATGTGAATACACCTTTAATAATACTAATCATGGTTTGCTAAGCCCTCCTTTAATAACTTCTTTTCTCTGTATCCTCTTAAGAAGTACTGAGATGAAATTAATAATACTACTACACCTTCTACAACGGCGATGATTTCAGGTGGTACAGAAGTATCAGTATAGTACAATACTGAAGTTCCTTCCTGTAAATACTGAATGAAGAATGAAGCAATTAATGTTGCAATTGGATCATTCTTACCAAGCATACTCATTAGCATACCTGAGAAACCGATACCTACAACTGATACGGTTGGAATATAGAATGTAGTTAATGTTAATAAATGACAAGCTGAACCAATACCTGCTAAAGCACCAGCAAGGAAGTTAACCATCATTGATAGCTTAAATGCGTTAATACCAGAGTATTCAGCAAAATGAGGATTTGCACCTGATAATCTGATCTGATATCCAAGCTTTGTCTTGTTCATTAAAATCTCTAAAAGGATTGTTATAGCGATTACTAAGAAGAAACAAGCTGTAATATGATACTTCTCAATCATATAACCAATCAATGCCGTTGGAAGATAATCCTTAGAGCCTAAAGTTGAAGTTGTTGTTGTTAGCATAAATGTTCTTACGATATATGCAGCAACACCAGCGTATAATGAGTTAAGCATTAATGATAATACCATTTCATTTGTATCAAACTTCGCTTTGAAGAATGCTGGGATTAACATTAATATACCACCAACGATTGCTGAAGCAAGGATACATAATACTGGATGTAAACCAGCAATAGCAATCTTTTCGTTGATTGATACAGCAGCAACTACTACACCACCCATTAGGTAGATACCTTCACAACCTAGGTTGAAGAATCCAGCCTTGAATAGTAAGCATGAAGCTAAACCAGCGAAAGCATATGGAATTGTTTTTTCAATTACAATACCCATATATCTAGCCTTCTTAAATGGACCAATTAAGATAGTAACTAGCGCATTTACTGGATCTTTAGAAATAAGACATAAGATAACAAATGTAATAGCTAACGCAATAAGAATTGAGATTAGCATCTTTACAAGGTTAAATGTCTTTTCATTAGTAATAGAAAGATACTTCTTTAGGTTTGGCTTAGTCATTTAAAGCACCTCCAACCTCTTCAGCAGACTGTCTGCTTGCGCCTAGCATATACATACCAAGCTGATGGTCTGTAACCTCTCTGGCATTTTTGAAGTAACCAGCAATATGTCCTTCAAACATAACAATAATTCTATCTGATAGGTCCATAACCTCATTTAAGTCTGCAGATACCAGTAATACACCAGCACCTTCATTTCTTAACTCAATTAGCTTATGATGAACGAATTCAGCAGAACCAATATCGATACCATGTGTTGGCTGCTCTGCAACCATTAAACCTGGATGAGTTTCATATTCTCTGGCAACTACTACCTTCTGAATATTACCACCAGATAATGCGCCAATTTCTGTTGCGTTATCCTTACATCTTACGGCAAATGTCTGGATTAAATCATCAGATTTCTTCAAGATTGCCTTGGTATTCATTAAAATCTTACCATTGATGTCTTTTCTATCATAGTAAGTTGAAATGATATTATCATAGATTGGAAGAGTAACTGCTGTTCCATCAACCATACGGTCTTCTGGAATGTATGCTAAACCTTCATTACGTCTTTCCTTAACTGTTAAATCATTAACTTCCTTATCATTGATTCTAATTGTGCCAGTATAATCTGATTCATTTAAACCAACGATAGCCTTAACTAAATCAATCTGACCATTACCTTCAACACCGGCAATACCAAGAATTTCACCCTTCTTTACAGCAAATGAAACATCATCTAGAATATTCTTACCATTGTGCTGCATAACAAGATTTCTGATTTCAAGAGCGTTACCAGAAACAGGTGCGTCCTTCTTGAATTCTGTCATATCATTTTCTAAGTCTCTATCAATGATTAGCTTTGTTAGCTGCTGCATTGATAATTCTTCATTTCTGTATGTTCCCTTAGTAACACCACTTCTTAAAACGGTAATCTTATCTGAAATCTGCTTAACTTCTTCAAGCTTGTGAGAAATAAATAGAATTGTTTTTCCCTGTTCCTTAAAGCTTCTAAGCTGAACGAATAGCTTTTCAGTTTCCTGTGGAGTTAATACTGATGTAGGCTCATCCAAAATAATTACTTCTGCATCACGATATAATGTCTTTAGGATCTCAACCTTCTGTCTTTTAGCAACAGATAATGTTGATACCTTTTCAGTTACATCTACTTCGAAGTTATATTTATCTGATAATTCCTGACACTTCTTTGTAGCAGCGTCTCTATCCACAAAAATACCCTTCTTTGGTTCATCGCCTAGGATAATATTATCAACAACAGTAAATGAAGGAATCAGCATGAAATGCTGATGAACCATACCAATACCATTCTTGATAGCATCCATAGAGCTCTTGAAATGTGCTTCTTGACCCTTGTATGTGATTGTTCCACTTGATGGCTTTTCAATACCGAAGATCATCTTCATTAGAGTTGATTTACCGGCACCATTTTCACCACAAATGGAATGAATCTCACCTTTTTTGAACTCAACGTTAACGTCACGGTTAGCAACAACACCGTTTCCATAAACCTTAGTCACTTTGTCAAGCTTTAAGATTGTTTCTTCCATTGTTTCTCCTATCTACTAACGAATTGTATTTCGCTAATTATTATTTGATGGCTTTCACCGTCATTACTATACAGCAATCCTTATTGCTTTACAGTAATCACACTGAAAGTGGCATATATGATAAAAGCTATGCTCTATTAAATATTTCTAAATAATAGAGCATAAGCTTTTGTTAACTAATAATTGTTATGTTTAAACTTAATTATTTGTTTAATCTGTTAGCATCTCTAACAACTGGCCATTCCTTTTCGTAGTCAGCCATTAATAATGTATCAACAACTTCTACTTCACCAGCAGCAACCTTAGCTAAAGTCTCAGCGATTGCATTTCTAACTTCTTCAGAAACGTTAGCCTTGTAGAAATCATTTTCAGCTAAGCCTACAGCGTTTTCCTTGATACCCCAAGTAACGTTCTGACCCATCTGTGCATCAAGAGTCCCTTCAATAAGCATCTTACATACTTCTTCTAATACGATATCAGTATTCTTTAAAGCAGAAGTTAAGATTGTATTAGCCCAAGTTGGATTTGTATCCTGGAACTGAACATACTGGTCCTGGTCAACACCAACGCACCATACATCAGCATGATTTGAACATGATTCGATAACACCGTTACCTAAACCACCAGCAACCTGCCAAATAACATCACAACC
>DCGH01000090.1:5932-7738 GCA_002315205.1 Erysipelotrichaceae bacterium UBA1783 | reverse complement strand
TTATTTTTTTACAGCCCCTTTTCTTCTTTTCTTAAATAAAAATATGATAAAATAAAAGAAAGAAAAGCAAGGTGATTCTATGAAGGTATTATTTGTTAATGCAACATTTAGAGAGAATTCAAGAACGTTATTACTGGCTAAAAAGTATTTTGAAAGATATGAACAATATGATGAATTATATTTAGGCAATGCCCCTGTTTCGCCACTAAATGCTGCATCTTTAGCTCAATATGGATTAGATGTCAAAAATAAAGATTACTCTAATTCAATGTATGATTATGCAAAACAGTTTGCTAAGGCAGATGAAATCATTATCGCTGCACCTTTCTACAATTTTAGTATTCCTGCTGCTCTTCATGATTATCTTGAGATGGTTTGCTCACAAGGTGTTACCTTTGATCTGGATGCTGATGGTAATTACGTTAGTCTATGCCAGGCAAAAAAGCTTGTGTATATCACAACCGCTGGTGGTTATATTCCTAAAGAAGACCACAGCTTTGGCTATATCAGACAGATTTGTGATGAATTCTTTAAAATAGATGCGGTCATCTGTATCAAAGCAGATGGTATTGATTTAGTTGGCAATGATTGTCAAGAAATACTAAAAGAAACAATTCAATCTTTTAAAGAGTAAAAAAGTGGATATCGATATCCACTTTTTCTATAGCTCTTCAATTTTAATAATTTTAGAAGTTGTCTGATAATACTTTGGTGATAATGGTTCATTTTCGTATTCAGCTTCACCAGTCTGATTATCATATGGATCCTTTCTGGTAAAGGTAGGCTCAGGTGATAAATCTACCTGGAAATCTGTTGTCTGAACAATTCTGTATGGGTCTAAATTTCCAAAATAGAACTCTTCTCTTTCACTTGCACCATTTCTATGAGCACTGCCACCAAAAGAACAGTCAGCAAATAGCCATCCATATGGTTCTACATAGAACATAGCCCAATCATGACTTCCATTTTCACCATTTTCATCAATATATAAACCAGATTGCCATTTTGCTGGTACCCCAGCAATTCTGCACATTGTTATAAATAATAAAGCCTGTACACCACAATCTCCCTTTAAGGATGTTGCAGCATATTCGCTGATAATAGGCAATGTCAGATAAGGTCTCATAAATGAGTACATGATATGAGAAGTAATATAAGAGTAAATCTTTCTAGCTTTGGCTAAAGGATTAGTTTCATCCTTAATAACTTCCTTTACTATAGATTTCAGATAATCCGTAAAGATAATATGAGGCTTCTGCTCTTTTAAAAACTCACTCATATCCTTAGAATAAGCTAACACCTCTTCTTCCATTGGGTTATGATAAACACAATGATTGACGAAGCTATATTCTACACTAAAGGTATCCATTCCCTTAGCTTCGAAATAGGCAGCTCTTGCTGGATAATTAGGTTCATTAATAGAAATTAAACCTTGTGATGTCTTTAAAATCTTTACATCACTAATCTGAGCTACTTCAATTGGTACAGGAACCCAAACCTTTAGCTTTTGATTATCCTTTAAAGCTTCTGAATTCACTTTAATCGTTGTATGAACTGTATATCTGACCTTCTTCTCTCCTTTAGCCTTTAATTCAGAAATAACATTATCTAAGTATTGAGAAGAAAAAGCTTCTTTGCTACGGTCTCTATAAGCCTTTCTTGTTTTAGTCAGATTCATTAGGAAACGGGCATTGAATTTCATTTCTCCATTAATGTAGTAAAATTCAAAGGCACCCTCATTAAATAATTGAGTAAACTCTTCATCTGTAAAATCTTTAATATTTCCCTTTAGAATGGTTAAAGCTT
>DCGH01000090.1:5648-5908 GCA_002315205.1 Erysipelotrichaceae bacterium UBA1783 | reverse complement strand
TTCTTTTGAATAAATGAAATCCTCATCAATTCTAGCTAAAACATCCTTTTCATATAATAATCTTTCACGCAGTCTTTCTGGTAATTCTTTATTTAAACGATAATCAATCATCTGTAAAGCTAATTGAAAATCTCCAGCAGCTTTCACTCTGGAAATATCCTCTGGTAGTGTGACATCTAATACATTTGGTTTCATTATTCATCACCTCATTTATTTTTAACAATTATATCACACGAAGTTCACAAAGCTTATTTTTTTCA
>DCGH01000090.1:190-5549 GCA_002315205.1 Erysipelotrichaceae bacterium UBA1783 | reverse complement strand
AATTATCTCCTTTCTATTTCGAAAATATTTTATCCCCCTAAAAAACAAGGAAAAGCGTCGAAAGACGCTTTTCATTTGTTATTGGATTCTAATTCTAATAATATTCTTTTTGTCTGTTCACCTAAGGTAAATCCACCAATACTACCATCTGCTTTTATAACTCTATGGCAAGGAATCACAATCAGATAAGGATTATTATGAATCGCATTTCCGACTGCTTGTGATGCTTTTGGATGGCCTGAAAGGCTTGATAATTGTCCATAGCTTATAGTTTGGCCATAAGGAACAGTGTTTAAAGCACGTAATACATCGTATTTAAACCCCAAATGATCCAAATCTAGTGGCAAATCAAATATTTTTCTTTCTTTATTGAAGTATTCTTCCAGTTGTTTTTTTGCTAAATCGGATAAAGAATTACTTTTAAAGTTTGCTAATGGCTCGTCTACCTTCTCAATAGAATTGATAAACTGGTCATTAGCACCAATATCAATAATGCCAATACAGCTATTAAGATAACTGTGGTACATAATCTAATACAACAACCTCTCCATCTAACTCATCTGAGAATTCAAAGGTGTCTGTTGTTAGCCATAATACATTTTCGAAATATCTGGTAAAGTCAGTAACTGGACCAATCACATCATAACCCATACCCTCGCCTCTATAATGCATAGGAATAACAACATGTGGATTAATCTTTTTAACTAGATCTGCTGCTTGCTTTCCATCTATAGTATAGTAACCCCCAACAGGAATCATTAATACATGAGTACCTTTCAGCTTTTCAATCTGATCTTGGGTTAAATCACATCCTAAATCTCCTAAATGAGCAAACTTAAATCCTTCAGATTCAATAATGTGAATACGATTTGGTCCTCTCTTAGTGCCTTTAGCATCATCATGATAGGTATCAATCGTTTCAATCTGGAAGAATTTTGTTTTTCTCTCTACAATTTCTACCCCTTCAGTATAGTTATGATCTCTATGCTGATGTGAGCATAGACACATATTCGCTGTTTCGCAAATATCTCTGCAGCCTGGAACACTTCCTGGAGCAAATGGATCAAACACAACACTTTCACCCATATCATCTACTCTAAAACATGCATGACCTAACCATTTAATTAACATAATAAATACCTCACTACTAATTATTATACTATAAAAAAGTTTTGATTTTATCCGAATATACTATAAAATAAATATAAAGAAAATTCTTTAGGAGAATCATTATGAAATTGAATAATACAAGAACGATTCTGGTTGGCTTAGCCTTCCTTTCAATCTGTGCCTTCTGGCAGATGTACGATAATATCGTACCCCTAATTTTAACCAATACCTTCCATTTAAATGAAACCTTCTCTGGTGCCATCATGGCAGCGGATAATGTTTTAGCACTATTCCTTTTACCTTTATTTGGAACTCTTTCTGATAAAACAGATACCAAACTTGGAAAAAGAATGCCTTTCATTCTTTTTGGTACAGGATGTGCAGTTGTATTAGTTAATATTTTACCAATTATTGATAATAGCTATTCTGCTTCAGCAAGCACATTTAAGCTTGTATCATTCGTTGTTGTATTAGGATTATTATTGATTGCTATGGGTGTTTACCGCTCTCCTGCTGTAGCGTTAATGCCAGATGTTACACCAAAGCCTTTAAGAAGTAAGGCTAATGCTATTATTAATTTAATGGGAGCTGTTGGTGGTATGATCTATTTAGCATTAGCTGCTATTTTATATCCATCTAGTAAAACAGCTGGTTTAACACATGTCAACTATCAGCCATTATTTATGATTGTTGCCGCAATTATGTTTATTTCTGTTGGTCTTCTTTTCTTAACCATTAAGGAAAACAAGCTTGTAGAAGAAAATAAGGAATTAGAAAAGCAGCATCCAGAATGGAATTTGGCACAAGATGATGGTACAGGACATGAAGAGCTACCTGCACCTGTTAAAAAATCATTAGGATTCCTTCTAGCTTCTATTGCCTTGTGGTTTATTGGATATAATGGTGTCACTACCTGGTTTACAACCTATGTCTCTGTTGTTATGGGTGAAGGAATTGGAGGAGCAAGTACCTGTCTATTAGTTGGTACTGTTGGCGCTATCTTATCTTATATCCCAATTGGTATTGTTGCTAGTAAGGTTGGTAGAAAGAAATGTATCCAGTTTGGTACAGCAATGCTATCAGCATGCTTCTTTGCTGGTTTTATCCTAACTACTGTATTTAACTCTATTAATCCAATCTTCTATGTATTATTTGCCTTAGTTGGTTTATCTTGGGCAAGTATTAATGTCAACTCTTTACCAATGGTATTAGAGATGTGCAAAGGTAGCGATATTGGTAAGTTTACAGGCTACTACTACACCGCTAGTATGGCAGCTCAGATAGTTACTCCAATTGTTGCTGGTACCTTAATGAGATTGATTAGCTACAAGGTATTGTTCATCTATTCTTCTATCTTTGTTGCTTTATCATTTGTCACAATGCTATCAGTAAAGCATGGTGATCAGAAGGTTGAAGCAAAGACAGGATTAGATGCTTTCGAAGATATGGACGATTAAACAATGAAGTGTTGGTTACCCAACACTTTTTTTGTGCTATAATCTTTGTAGTTGGAGTTTTTTATGAAGGTTAATGTTGAAGGTCAGGATATTTCCTTATATCTGAATCAGAATATTGATTATCTGCTGAAAAAGAATCATATTTCATATCAGCTGCTTTTNNTAAAATATATGGAAAAGGATGAATCTGTATCCTTAGTTGCTAAATGGGTTTCAGGATTAGAAATCCCTTCCTTAGAAGATTTAGTAAAAATGTCCTTAATTTTCAGAGTTACCCTAGATGAGCTAATTACTGAAAACTTAAAAGCTACGAATAAATAATAGAATTGGAGAATAAATATGCACGAACATCATCTACATCAGAATATATCAAAAGAAGAAGCAATTGCTCTATTAGAATATATGGCACATCATAATAAGCATCATACCGAAGAGCTACACGATTTAGTTCATAGCTTTGATAATGAAGAAGTTCATCAGTTATTACATGATGCTGTAGATGAATATGCTTCAGCCAATGAAAAGCTAGAAAAAGCCTTAGCATTAATTAAGGAAGGACAATAATATGTGCTTATCTACTGTATATATCGTTAATGAAGCAAACGAGAAAAAAGAAGTCTGTAACAATATTATGTCTATTACTCTAGAAGGAACTAATATTATCTGTACCAACATTCTTGGCGTCAGAACTGTAATTGAAGGAGTCATTGATCATATTGATTTAATGGATAATTTTATCCATGTAAAACCAATTTTAGAAAAATGCATAAATAAAGGATAAAGCATGTTGCTTTATCCTAATTTTTTTCTAATGCATCAATACTCTGATTCTGTAAACCAAAGTGAAGCTGCTTCATACCCTCTACCTCTTCACATACCTTCTGTAATGAGCATACATGACAATCCATCTGGATATTCTTTAAGATATGATCAATCGTTTTTGTAATGTTTTCTGCCGCTCTGGCACCTTTTTCTAATACTAGGTAATCTAAGTCATCTAAGGTAATAAAAATGACCTTAACAGCCTTTATTCGGCTATTCAAATGGAACTGGTCAATCATCTGCTTACCAACATGGACAAAGCGGATACCATCCTTTTTTGCCTGCTTAGCTACTCTGGCACTTTCCTTATTATTAGCATAAGAGAAACGCATCATAAATCCCTTTGGATTCAAATGATAGCGAACAAAATCTATTTTCTTTACGAAATTGTAAAGCTCGTTCCCTTCAGCTAAATCTTCTGCATCTACCTTTACAATAGATAATCTTGCATAATTTGTAGGCTTATCTAAATCTGTAATATCCTTACCATAAACAATGACCTCATCCTGATTGACAAAATCATCATTAGTGGTAATAACAGTAGAACCAATTCCATAATATGTACCTTCGCCTAACTCATAAGCCATTTCTGATTTTAAAATCATTTCATGACTGTCTGTTGCTGGCCAGTTGTAATCAGATAAATTGGAATAGACTGTTTTTTCCTTATCTTGTAATAGCGTTAGCCATCTATGAATAATATCATCATATAGCTTCATAGTTTATAGCTTCTTATTTCTCTTTACCTTATCATATACAGGCTCTAATAAATTAAACATAAAGCCCATTAGCTTCATATCCAGATTGAAGAAATAAACAACGAAAGTAACAATAAATAAAATGACTACAAGCTTTAAAATGAATAATAGTATACTCATATTACTTTATTGTGCTAAGCCTTTCTGTCTTGCAAATTCAGCGGCACCTAAAGCACCCATTAGCTGAGGGTCAATTGGAAGATTAATAACCTTTAGCTTTAATACCTTTTCAATAGCAGCCTTTAATCCATCATTTTTAGCGCATCCACCAGTTAAGGCAATACGATCAACTGCGCCAGCCTTCTTGGCCATAACGAAGCATCTTTTAGCAACAGATAATTCAATACCTGCAGCAATTTCATCCATTGGCTTTCCTTCACCAACTAATGAAATAACCTCTGATTCCGCAAATACAGTACACTGAGCTGTAATTGGAATGACATTCTTTGCTGTTAATGCTAGCTTAGAGAATTCAGATAAATCCATTTCAAAGGCTCTTGCCATTGCTTCAAAGAATCTGCCTGTACCAGCAGCACATTTGTCATTCATAGCGAAATTTAATACTGTACCATCTGTATCTACTGCAATACCCTTAACATCCTGTCCACCAATATCAATAATAGCCTTAACAGAAGGATCTGCTACATGAACACCCATCGCATGACAAGAGATCTCAGAGATATTTTCATCCGCAAAAGGGACCTTATTTCTACCATAGCCTGTTCCTACTAAATAAGCTAAATCTTCAGCTGAATTTAAACCATCTACCTTTGCGATAGCTTCATCTAAAGCTGCTTGGGCAGATAATACGGAATTGATACGGCTTCTTACGGTAACATCAGAAACCAGCTTTCCATTTTCATCTATAATGACACATTTTGTATATGTACTTCCTGAATCACAACCACCAAAATATTTCATAATCTTTTTCTCCTTCTAGAATGAATTCTCATCATTAATAACTTCAAGAGATGGGTCAATTGGCTCTTCTCTTAAGACTGAACGCATATATCTGTTTACCTGATCTCTAACACCCTGTCTAGAAATAACACGAGGGTCAAATAAGTCATGGCTTACCCAGATTAAATGAATACCACGTTCTCTTGCTTTTTCTTCAAACTGGCCATGCATACCAACTAATGCCTTACATGCCATATGCTCCCATAAGATAACAGTATCAGCATTGAATTCCTCACAGAATTCCCAAAGCTC
>DCGH01000090.1:0-146 GCA_002315205.1 Erysipelotrichaceae bacterium UBA1783 | reverse complement strand
GAGTTCTGTTTCTCATGATCATATTTTCCTGTAACCAGGCCATATCATAAATTGCCTGTTCCTTATCATTTTCAGATAATACTCTAGTCGATACCATTGATAACATATCTGTTAATGGTAAAATACCCCAGCAGTTCTGTAGCCAT
>DCGH01000052.1:3581-13503 GCA_002315205.1 Erysipelotrichaceae bacterium UBA1783 | reverse complement strand
ATGTAAATCACTCCTTTGGAAATGATTATACCACATACTTTTTATTTTGAAAAATTGTCCTTTCGTAGTAAAATGAATTCATGAATACATATAGTTTTACTGCAGATGAAAAAAAGATAAAAGAAATTAACGACTATTTTAATGGCCGTCTTTCAACGAATGAAAAAAACCAGTATATACGTTATATCTTTAAGGCCAATGAAGCAACAATTACTGTGTATACCTCTAACAAGGTTGTCATTAGTGGTAAGGAAGCAGAAATGTATTATGATATGTTTTATGTTGATACAGAAAAGCTAGCTACTATTGTTATTCCACAAGCTGGCTCTGATGAGGTTGGTACTGGTGATTTCTTTGGACCTATCTGTGTCTGTGCTACTTATGTAGATGAAGATGTTTATCAGAAAATTGCTCAGCTAAAGCTGGATGATTCCAAAAAGCTAACAGATCAATATATATTAGAGGTTGCACCAAAGCTAATGAATGTTGTTCCTCATTCATTATTAGTTTTACCAAATTCAAAATATAATCAGGTCATTACTAACAACAATATGAATGTTATTAAAGCAAAAATGCATAATCAATGCTATCTGCATTTAATTAATAAAGGCTATAAATTACCACAGCTTATTGTTATTGACCAGTTTTGCCCTGAAGATTCCTACTACAACCATCTGAAAGGCCTAGAAGCAGTCAAAGGAATCCATTTCGAAACGAAAGCCGAAAGCAAATATATCTCAGTTGCTATTGGGTCAATGATTTCCCGTTATGCCTTCTTAAAGGAAATGGAAGCAATGGGTGAAAAATACAATTGCGTATTCCCTAAGGGAGCTGGTAGTCAGGTGGATAGCTTTGCTAAGGAGTTTGTTGATAAAAATGGTTATCAGGCATTATATTCTGTAGCAAAAATGAACTTTAAAAACAAAGCTAAGTTTTAAGAAAGGGAAACCTTTCTTTTTTAACAAAAAGAAGGAAAGTGTTACTTCCCTTCCAGCATTTCTTGAATTGCATTTATTTTGTTTGTTAAACCTATCGCATCAGGATGATTTTTATTTAAATGATTTACAATGTTTTGAAGTTTGTCCGATGTTGATTGCCAATATTTTTTGAAAACCTCTGTTCTTGTCTTTAATAATATAGGACCAAATTGAATTTCCTTTTCAGTTAATTTCATTTCACCATTTTCAACAACTAAGATTTCATAAAACTTATAATCATGAACTACAGTCTCATCAACAATTTTAAAGCCATTGCTTATTAACCATCTGCGCATTTCATCTACAAGGCTATTTACCTCTATGATGATTTTCTTACAACTTCTAAAGTATGAAAGACTATCCGTTATAATATGTTCAACAGTATTATGTCCCATACCTGCCATAACAGCAACATCTACCTGCTTGTCAATATTTCGAACGCCATCACTCAAGTAGTAATCAATATTTGTAAAATAGACAAGGTTCTTTTTAGCGTTTTCTAATGGGCCTATTTTTTCATCAGAGCAAATGATCAGCTGATCATTTCCCTGCTCTCTTAAAACCTGGGCTAAATATCCATGATCACAACCAATATCTACAACAGAATATTCATTGTCTATTAGCTTACCAATTTCTCTAATTCTTTTACTTATCATAGTTTTTCCTTATCTTTTCTATAGCGTTATGATATCTTTGTCCAACAGCTTGCTTTGTAATACAAAGTATTTCTCCTATTTCTTTAAATGTTTTAGGTTTACAATGAATACCTAAATACTGTTTAATAATAATTTGATCCATTTTGTCCTCTAAAGAATCTATTAAATCCTCAAGTAATAGATTTGATAATGCTTCTGATTTATCTTCACCTACAAAATCAGCTAAAGTAGTATCCTTTCCATCTAATGGTTCATCAATACTTGTAAAAACAAAATCATAAGATAAAAGCTCTTTAATTTCGTTTTCACTTTTATTTAATTTTTCAGCCAAATAAGTATATGATGGCATTTCATTATTTTCAATAAAATAAGTCTGCTGTAAATCCTTTATTTCCTTTAGCTTAAAATATACATTCTCCGGTATGCGAATAGTATGATTCTGATTTAAAAATCTGAAAATAAACTTTTTAATATAGATGGAAGCAAAACTTGAAAATGGAACATTTTTTGACAAATCAAAATAGTCAATTGCTTTTGTCAATCCATAGTTTCCTTCCTGTATTAGCTCTAATAACAGCTGCTCATCGCCATTACAATAGGTCTTGGCAATGATATATACAGTTTTTAAATTAGCCTCTATCAGCTTCTCTTTTGCTTTCAGATTGCCTTGATAATAGCTTTCAAACAAATCTGCTTCCTGTTGTTTGGACAACTGTTGAAAACTTGAAAGCTGTTGTCTATAGATCTGTAATAGTGTCATATTACTGCTTAATTTCATTTCTTTTCCATTCATATCAAATATTCTATCATAACAAAAGAAAAAAGAAAGCCAATGTTGCTGTCTAGCTTTCTTTTCGAAGAGGAGAATAAAGTTTTACTTTATAAATTACTTATTGTAAGTGTAAGATCCCATATTTTTGTGGAAATTAGGATCTTCTGAAAGATTGCAATCAATGCCTAAATCTAATGAAAGCTTTCTTGCAATTACCTGTAAAGGAACAACAAATTCCATCGTAGCGAAATAGTGATCATTTATAAATGGATAAACAAAGTTTATTCCATTATTCTGACTATCATCAGCAGTTACTACATAAGTTTTTGCACCACGATTCTCTCTAAAGTATTCAAACATATGTAATAGTCTTCCATAGTCTTTTCCAGATGAACCTAATGCAATCAGGTAAGTATCTTCATTAATTGAATGATATACACCATGCATAAACTCTTCTAGCTCATAACCTACAACAGAATATCTAACTGCTTCTAGAATCTTTAGTGTACCTTCTAGCATAGCGCCCATACAGCTATCATATCCTAAAACAATTAATCGACGGCATTTCATTAGTTCTTCTTTGTTATCTTTATACCAGCTCCATGCCTTATCAGCAATCTCTGGAATATTATCAGAAGTCTTTACCATCTGGTCTACAACTTCATTTTTCTTTTCTTCTGTCATTCTACCCATCTGTACAGCTAGCTTCATTCCAAATAAAGCTACAGTTGCGATAGAACCGATAAAGCCCTTTGTCTTTGGACCTGCTAATTCTTCGCCAATTTCAATATACATAGTAGAATCACCATGTTCTACAATAGGGCGTCCTCTTTCTGCAGTGGATGCAATAGTATATAAACCTAATTCTCTAGCTTTATCTAAAGCCTTTATTGTACTTGAACTTCTACCTGCATGAGAAATACCAATAACTAAAGTGTTCTTATTAAATACTCTTTCATTATCAACAAATTCCATAGGATACATTACAAATACTTTCATTTCTAAAGCATCTTCTACTACCTTTTTAGCAGCATATGATGCATGATAGCTTGTACCTGAACCTAAAATATAAATCTGTTCAATATTCTTATCCTTGCAGTAATTTAAGGCTTCAGCAAAAATTTCATCCTGCTTATCTACTATATTTCTTACAGCATCCTTTGATTCAAGGATATACTGATACATATCCCAATTATAATCAGCCATATAATTTTCCGCTCCTAATCTAATTTATCTGAATGATGCAATAGCTCCTGTAAACTTTTTGTTTGTGAGTCATTAGGAGAATACTCTATTGCTAAAGATAAATACTCTTTCTCTTTTTTTACATTTTTTTCGTAATGATACAGCTTTGCTATTCTAAAGCATAAAACACTCTTTACACTGTTATCTTCCATTGACTCTAATGTTTCAATCAGGTCAGGAATCATTGTAGTGTCATGCTCTACATAGATAGCATATAACTGTTTTACTTCTCCATTTAGTAAAACGGACTTTTGATCTTTTTTGTTTTCTAGTATCTCTACTAGTTTGTTTTTCATATTTGTTGCTTTAGCATTATTTTTCTTATCTATGTAATAACCAAAAAGCTTTGAATAAAGTGCAACTCTATCGGCTTCCTTTAGCTTCATTTTAGAGAAATGATGAAGAAGTGAAACCACCTCTTCATCATTATTATTATCAATCCAGTAATTTAATTTCATGAATTGAATTGTAAAGCTATTGAACATAAACCTTACAAAATTGCTATCTAGCTTTTCGATAAAGGCTTGATCATCTTTTTTGTTTCGTAGCTCATATAGTTCCCTTAAGGTCTTTTCCTTTAACCATTTCTGATAAACAAAACTCGCTATAATAGCTACAAAAGCAAGATAATAAATGAAACTAGTCTTCATTGAATCTGTTTAATGCTCTAGCAAAACGTTTTGCAGTAATATGAGGTCTTGTAATTGCATTGCCAACGACAACAGCGTGTGCACCCATATATAAGCATTGTACTGCCATTTCAGGTGTAGCCACTTTGCCTTCCATAATAACCTTTGCATTTGTTCCTTCTACTGCCTTAACGATATCTCTTAATAAATGTAAATCTGGTGCATCTTTGATTTCAACCTTATTGAAGCATCCTGCTTTAGTATATGATTGTAATGTTGGAGCAACAAAATCAGCACCATATTCTGCAGCAATTCTAGCATCCTCTGCTGTACATACATCTGCAAAAATTAATGCTTCTGGGATATTTTCCTTTACTTCCCTAATTGTCTCATATGCTAATTTACCATCTTCACGGTAATGGTGTGTAGCCTGAATCGCAATGATTTCAGCGCCAGCTTCATATACAGCTCTAGCAGCTTCTAAAGATGGTGTCAGATAAACGTCTTTAATATTACGGTCAATTTTCCAGATTCCGATGACAGGAAGATCTACTACTGCCTTAACCTTTTTAACATTTTCTGGTGAATCGATTCTTAAACCTGCAGCACCAGCCCAAACAGCACACTTGGCATACATTTCAACAATGCCTTCCATATAGTGTGGTTCAGATGGTACAGCCTGACATGATACGATTAAACCATCCTTTAAGCTATCAATAATTTCTTGTTTTGTCATTTTAATGCACCTTCTTTTTTTTACTTATGAATTATAATAATCCTAGTAGCTTTCCAACAATACCAATACCTAATAGGATGAACATGATAACTGTTCCAGAAACCTTGTTCTTTAATCCCTTGTAACAAGCAAATACAGCTAATAAAGGTAATAGCTTTGGACAAACTGCATCAAAGATAGACTGTAAATCTACAGTAGCACCATTAATTTCAACAACCTTTGTTAAAGTGAACTTAACAGTTGTAGGAATCATAGCACCAATAACGATAAGACCTAAGATCTTAGCAGCTTCAGTAAGCTTATCTAATGTACCATCGTTAGAAATCTTTGATAAGAAAGAGCTTCCTCCTTCATAACCAACCTTGAATCCATAACGTCTAACAAATTCAGATGGGATTAGGTTAATTAAGAAGTATAAGATTGGTCCTAAAATATTTCCTTCGATAGCAAGAGGAGCACCCATACCAGCACCGATAACACGGAAAGTTCCCCAGAAGAATGAATCACCAATACCTGCTAAAGGACCCATTAAAGCTGACTTAACAGATGTAATAGCAGCTGGATCATAAGTTTCCATATTATTTGCATACTGCTCTTCCATAGCACATGTGATACCAATGATGAATGGAGAAGGAGTTGTTGCACAGTTGAAGAATTCTAAGTGTCTCTTTACAGCCTTCTTCATTTCTGGAGCATTATCACCATATAATTCTCTTAATGCAGGCATCATTGTCCAAGCATAACCAGAAGACATCTGACGTTCATAGTTGAAACAACCTAATAACTGATAATGACGATTATAAACCTTCTTTAAAGTAGCACTACTTAATTTCTTTTCAGACATATTATAATTCCTCACTTTCTTCATCTACTACAGCTGTAGCTGTCTTGTTTCCTGATAACATATAGTAAATAACTGCAGCACAAACACCAAAGAATGCAACACCTAATGTTGAAACACCTAAGAATGCTGATAAACCAAATCCAACGAATAGGAATACACCGAACTTAGCATCGAATGTTAACTGAACTAACATTGCAATACCTAAAGCTGGTAATAAACCAGAACCTGCTGATAAACCTGCCTGGATAACTGAAGGAATCTTATCAACAACTGCAGAGATAACTTCTGCACCTACTAAGTAACCTACGAAAATCATAGTGAACTTAAATACAAAGTATAATCCAGAACCCATCCAATGAGAAATTTCAACACCCTTGTAATCTTCATTTTCAGCGCATCTATCAGCTCTATGAGCAAATGTAGTATTTAAGATACATACACCAATTGCACCTAACTGAGCAACTAATGAAATTGGGATAGCTAATGCTAATGTAGTCTCATAACCAGCACCAGTCTGAATTGAAATAGCTGTAGCTAATGCTGAACCAACTACCATATCAGGTGGAGTTGAAGTACCGATACCAACTAGACCCATCCATACTAATTCTAATTCACCACCGATAATTAAGCCTGTCTGTAAATCACCCATAATTAATCCAACAGCTGGACCAATAATAATAGGTCTATCAAACATGTGCTGACCACCGATACGTGATTCCATGTAAATGCATGTAGCAACTAATGCTACTAAGAATCCTTTAATCATATTTCTCTCCTTTACTTTTCAAATATTTTAGCGATTTCTTTAAATTCCATACGCTCTCTTGTAGGGGTAACTTGTGCGAAAACTTCTACACCTGCTTCTGCCATTTTCTTAGCAAATGCGAATTCTTCTTTTGTTGTAAAAATTTGTGGTAATGTTGATACATATTCTTCACCAGGTCTCTTATTAACACCAGCAGTTCCTAGGTTAAATTTCTTGATTCCTTTNNNTCCTTTAACTTGTGTGAATACCTTATATGCATCTTCAACTGTCTGAGTAACTAAGAAAATTTTCTTGTTATCATTGATTGGGTTGTTTAATGCTTTTACAGCAGCTTCGATTGATTTGATTACTAGATTTACTCCAGCTGGCTTTGCCATTTTCATTGTCATTGCTATAAATTCGTCTTTAGACGCTGCATCATTTGCCACTAAAATTGTTTGTGGCTGAAGATGAGATGTCCATGAAACAGCAACCATACCGTGAATAAGTCTGTCATCCGCTCTTACCATGACTATCATTCATTCTTCCTCCTTTCTTTTTTTCTTGATTTTTACCCTTTATTGAGCGTTATTTATAATTCCTCATCATCTGATGAAATTGAATCATCATTTGATAAATCATTTACATAAACTATCTGTTCCTTACTGGTAGCAATAATATCTTTAATTTCTTCTGCTGTTAGATCTTCTGCAGCAAATACCATTTCTAATAGCATTGCTAAATTAGTTCCGGATACCAGATGGAACTTATATTCTCTAGTTAACTTAGCTGCGAATTGATTGACACTTCCACCAGCAAGATCTGTGCAGACAATAATATTTCTTTCTTCATACTGTTTTAGTTTTTCTTCTATCTGTCTTTCACATTCATTTGTTTCTTCATAACAGTTAATGAAGTCCACATTTTCTGCAGTTGAATTAAAGAACTTGACAGCTTTGTAAAATCCTTCAGCTAATTTGGAATGCGTAGCAATAATAATCTGATTCATTACTTGTCCTCCTTGTATATATGAGCAAATGCTTTTCTTCTTGCAGGTCGAACTGAAGTATCAATACCAACCTCAATACAATTTCTAGCTGACATAATCTGGAAAGGTATTGTATAAACTAATGGTGATAAGTCCTCATTTACTCTTCCCTTTATTAAACAATCCTTATAGGAATGTTTTGTATCTTTAGTACTGATAATAAATAAATGCTCTGTGACTTCATTTTCATCAAACCATTTGTAGAATAATGGTAAGCGACTAAATTCAATACCATCTCCAGCAACGATAAATACATAAGTATCATTATCAAATGCCATTTGTGGACCATGAATCATTTCCTCAATGTCATAACAGTTCACTGGCTTTTTGAATGTCTCAAACATTTTTAGCATTGCTTCATAAGCTGTGCATGTATTCACACCATATCCTGCAACACAACCCTTTGTATAACCTAATAGCTCTTCTTTATTAGATTGATACCAATTTTCAATCTGATCCATCATATTCTCATAATCTTCTAGGAAATCATCTATTTCAGAATTCAGCTTTTCATATTTTTCTTTCGTTATATAATGAAGCTCTTTAGAGATTTCAATTGCTAGTAGATACATTTCAAATACAGTAACGGAATATCCCCTAGTTTCTACTGGTATTAACTCTTTACCACATGTTAGCTTAACAACTTTTTCTGCTTCTAAGGTAATTAATGAATCTAATGCGTCAGTGATTGCTATTGTCTTATAACCATAACTTTTTGATTTTTTGATAGCTTCAATTGTCGAAACAGAGGTTCCAGATTGAGAAATACCAATAACTAGAATCTGCTCTGGCTTGTATATACCATTGTTGTTAATGTTTACATAGTTTGTAAAAAAAGTTGGAATACTTGCTTCTGCTTCAACATTTAAATATTTTTCAAAATAGTATTTTGCTGCTAAAGAAGCATGATAACTTGTTCCAGAGCCAAGAAAATATACTTTTTTTATTTCATTATTCTTAAAAACTTCTAAAAATGGGTCACAGAATAAGGTACGAATTGCATATGTATTCTTTAACGCATTTCCCTGATCCTTAATGTAACTAAGCATTGATGGCTGATTCATATGTGTTCCCTCGTTTTATTTGTATATACATATCATAAACCTTGTCTAGTCATAAATCAATACTTTGTTATTACATTTTAATATTTTTGTATATACATTTATTCTTGCAATTTAAATGTATATTTTTTATAATTTGTATAGACACGATTGTGATATAAAAAAATCGAAAGAAGTGAAGTATATGTCAGAAAATTTAAAGCATCAGCAGATTGAACTATTTATTCGTCATGGAATAGAAAAAGGAGAATTTAATATTGGTGATCAGATTCCTACTGAAGCTGATTTATGTAAACAATTTGGATTCTCTAGAATGACTGTTAATAAAGCCTTAACTCATTTATGTGAAACAGGTTATATTACACGTATTCCAGGAAAAGGTAGTTTCGTCAGTGCTCCTCATGTAAGAAAGCCATTATCAAGAGCTTCATCTTTTACTGAAGATATGGCCAAAATCGGATTAGTTGCAGGTTCTGAATTAATCTCCTATGAATTAATTAAGGCAGAAAAAAAGCCTAACATTGCTGCTAAGCTCAATTTATCTGGTGATGACTTTATGCATTACTTTGTTCGTTTACGTACTGGAGATAATAAACCTATTGCTATCAGTTATACTTATATATCTGCAAAGGTCGTTCCTGCGATTGATGTTGCTTCCTTAAATAAATCATTGTATGCCTACCTATTATCTATTGGTATTAAGGCAGAGGTTAGCAAATTTGAGCTTCGTGCAACTCTTCCTACAGAAAAGCAAAAGAAACTGTTAAAAATGAATGATTGTGCCCTGCTTTGTTCACAACATGTATCCTATACAAAATGTGATGGCCTAGTTATTCCATTTGAGTATATTGAAACCTATTATAATGGTGATATGTACACCTATACTGTTGAAATCTAAAAAAGATAGCCAACCGGCTATCTTATTTTTTTTCAATTTTCTTACGTTGTTCGCACTCTGTTAGTGTTTTTGATATTCCAATATTGATAAAAACAAAGGAAATGAATGCAACAACAAATAGCTGCATCATGGTAAATACTGGTGCCATAAAACCGTTATCAATATCAGAATATGAATAGCTATATTCCAGCTGGTATGTTAATACAACTACTATTATCGCAATAATCAGACATAATGGAATCATTAATAGATGACGATATGGATTTTTATTTGGATCTAGCGGCTGGCTTTTTCTTTCTCCAAATAAAAAT
>DCGH01000052.1:0-3567 GCA_002315205.1 Erysipelotrichaceae bacterium UBA1783 | reverse complement strand
AACATTAATTGCATCCTTCACTGCTCTTGATATGACAAGTATTGTAATTACCAGCAATATCACAGCAAATATAGATGTAATAAATGGAATACTATCATAACCAATATTCAAATCAATTAATATCGTCACAATAACTACTGCAATATCGATTGCTAAAACAGTTAATGTAGTAATTAATGCTCTTAATATTTCTAAAAAACCTTTCATATTTTTTCCTTTACAACAAATCAAATAGAACTGGTGTAGTAAATAGCTTACTAGCTGCTTCTCTATTAGTTGAATTACCTAAAGCCCACATTAGCTTAGTAATGATTGCTTCAGGTGTCATATCCTTTGCTTCTATTATACCAGGTAATTGCTTGGCAATTCTACCTACTTCATATACACCCATATCGCTTCCTTCATGCTGTACCTGTGTTGAGAATACAACAAGCTTTCCTTCATTTGACCATTCTTTTACTGATTTTAATAATTCTTCGTTATGATGATTTGGTAATCCACCTACACCAAATCCTTCAATAACTAATGCATCATACTGGTCTCTGATCTGATCGATAATATTGCTTCTGATTCCAGGAATCAGTCTTAGCACAAAAATATTTGGATTTAGCTTTTCTGAAATCATAACATTACCAGAAGGCTGTTTTTTAATAAAAGAGATTAACTCTCCATCTCTAAAAACGGATGTTTCAGGATAGTCAATAGATTGGAAGGCATTAAAGCTTTTTGATCTCACCTTTCTGGCTCTGGTTGCTAAGATTACCTTGTTATCAAAAACAATATGAACTCCCCAGCTTTCCTCACTGGCAGCGTATTTGAATGCACAGATTAAATTGTTTCTGGCATCACTGTCTCTATTAGCAATCGATTTTTGTGAACCAGTAAATACAATAGGGACCTGTAGGTTTTGAATCATATAAGAAATAGCGGTCGCTGTATATGCCATTGTATCGGTTCCATGCGTAATGACAAAGCCATCATAATGATGATAGTGTTCCTTGATTGCTTTTACAATTCCTTTCCAGTTTTCTGGACCCATATTAGTGGAATCAATATTGTATAGCTGCAATAAAGAAATATCACAGATTTCCTTTAGCTCTGGAGCAAACTCTAAAAGCTCACTACTAGTTAAAGCTGGCTCTAAACCACCCTGTTCATTTGTTTTGCATGCAATCGTTCCACCAGTGGAAATCATCAAAATACTTTTCATCATCGCTACCTTCTTCGCTACGCTTTTGATAATAATACTTTCTATCTCTTTTTGGCAAGAAAAAAGATAAAAGATTTCTCTTTTACCTTTAATACTATATTCTTATTTAGTATGAGCTTCCAGAATTAACAATTGGTTGTGCGTCATGATTTCCACATAATACAACTAGTAGATTTGATACCATAACTGCCTTTTTTTCATCATCTAAAACAACTGTATTGTTTTCAGATAGACGATCTAAAGCCATTTCAACCATTCCTACTGCACCATCAACAATCATCTTTCTAGCATCGATAATTGCACTTGCCTGCTGTCTCTGTAACATTACGGCAGCAATTTCAGGTGCATATGCTAAATAAGTAATTCTTGCTTCTAAAATCTCTAAGCCAGCCAGTTCAACCTTTGCCTGAATTTCATCTCTGATTCTTTGAGCAACCATTTCACTAGATCCTCTTAGGCTTCCTTCGTCTGATAAGCCATCTCCATTTGTATCTACATTATTAGCTACATCATAAGGGTATTTCTGAACAATATTTCTTAATGCACTATCACACTGTAATGATAAGTATTCCTTGTAGTTATCTACATAGAATACTGCCTTTGTTGTATCTACGACTCTCCAGATAACAGCAATACCAATTTCTACTGGATTACCTAAGCAATCATTAATCTTCTGAATACCATTGTTTAAAGTCATAATTTTTAACGAAATCTTCTTAGATGGAACTTCTATATTCTGTGGCTGATTATTTTCATGTTTGATAACAACACCCTTTGTTGTATCTACATCATTGCTCTGATTCAGCTTTGTTGTTGCAGCAGGATTCACAGCTGTACAGAATGGATTAACATAATAGAAACCTGTTTCCTTGATTGTTCCATAGTATTCACCAAAAAGAGTTAATACTAATGCCTCTAATGGTCTTACAACCTTTAATCCTAAGAAACCAATCCATCCAACTAATAACCATGCAACTGCTAATAATCCAATTAAAGCATTGTCAATAACAATTGAAAAAATAAATAATGGAACAGCAGCTAATTCTAAAACGATTAAGATAATCAGCATTTTCATGCCATTCTTTCTTGTAATAACCTTCTCCTTCATTTTCTTTACCTCCTATAAATTGATCAACTAGAAGGGCAAAATGCCCTTTCTAGTTATTTAGAAATGATGATGTCCTCCACAATGACCACCCATATGATGGCCGCCCATATGTGGTCCTCTCATACAAGGTCCTGGATGAATACCCATACCCATATGATGATGGTGATGATGATAATGAGGGCCCATGCCCCATCCTCCATAATAACGATAGCCTCTGCCACCGAATAAGAATACAAATAAAATTAAAATGAATAATAAGCTCATTGATTTTACCTCCTATAAGCAAATCCTTTGTATCGATTTGTGATTAAATAATAGCATGTAAAATCGCTCTTGCATATTAGGTATAATCCTAACTATATTTTAGGTATTTCCTAAAATAAAAAAGAGGAATATTATTCCTCTAACTCAATTATTTCCAAATCATCCGGTACAAATACATGACCTGTAAAGGTTTGCTTTGCTTCAGCATTATATAATTGTTTCCTATCGTTTATGGTATCCTGTTCTGTATGATACATTAGTAAATTAGAAACATGTAAGCCTTCTGCGATTCTGCCAGCGTCTAAAGCGGTTGAATGATGCTTTTGGTAAGGTTTAAATATTTCCTTCTGCTGATATAAGCAAAAAGCTTCATGCAATAACCATTTACTGTTTTCACAGCATTCTCTATTCGATTCATTAAATGTTTCATCCCCACAGCAAGCAAGCTTCTCTTCATCATTCAGCTTTAAACAATAACCAAATTGTTTTGCTTTAGCTGAATGAATATCAAAGAAGGTAAATTCAAAACCATTAATAACAACTTCTTCTTTATCCTTAACCTGTACAAAATGAAGCTTTTCCTTGACCCTGTCATTAATGAGTTCAGCAAACATTAGATCAGACATCGTTGTTAAAATATGTATGACTTCATCATGAGAATAAATATAAACATCTTTTTGATATTTGCCTTTTGATAAAGATTGGATGAACAATCTGACTAGCCAGAAAATACCTAATATATGATCTGTGTGTTTATGAGTAATGAAAATATGATTTAGCTCTTGCCAATTTATATTTGCTTTTTTTAATTGTTTTAATAAGCCATTTCCACCACCACCATCTACTAAAACCTTTCTATCTTCCTTCTGGAATACATAGCAGGTATTAAATATTTCAGTTGCTGCAGCATTTCCTGTTCCTAGCATGATAAGTTCCATCTTTTACCACCTCAATCTATAATAAAAAGTAAGCGATAAATAATTGA
>DCGH01000032.1:7292-9152 GCA_002315205.1 Erysipelotrichaceae bacterium UBA1783 | reverse complement strand
CGATTGGTTTACCATCTTTTGGACCTAAGATATTGTTGCTACCTAACATTAATGTTAACGCTTCTGAACGAGCTTCAACACTTAATGGAACGTGCACAGCCATTTGGTCCCCATCGAAATCGGCATTGAACGCACCACAAACTAATGGGTGAAGACGAATAGCACGTCCTTCAACTAATTTAGGTTTGAATGCTTGAATACCTAAACGGTGTAATGTAGGGGCACGGTTTAATAATACTGGGTGACCATCAACAACCTTTTCAACACAGTCCCAAATTCTTGGGTCCATCTTGTCAATTAGCTTTTCAGCTGATTTAGGGTTAGTTGCGATACCCTGGTATACTAATTCATTAATAACGAATGGCTTGAATAGTGATAATGCCATTTCTCTTGGAAGACCACACTGATACATTCTTAAATCTGGTCCTACTGCAATAACTGAACGTCCAGAGAAGTCAACACGCTTACCTAATAGGTTCTGACGGAAACGACCCTGCTTACCCTTTAATGCATGAGATAATGACTTTAATGCACGATTACCTGCACCGGTAACTGGCTTACTTCTTCTACCATTATCAATTAAAGCATCTACAGCTTCCTGAAGCATACGCTTTTCGTTCTGTACGATGATGCTTGGTGTACCTAAGTCTAATAGCTTCTGTAAACGGTTGTTACGAGTGATAACTCTTCTATATAAATCGTTTAAATCACTTGTAGCGAAACGTCCGCCATCAAGCTGTAGCATAGGTCTTAAATCTGGTGGTATTACTGGAATAACTGATAATACCATCCATTCAGGCTTCTGGCCTGAAGTTACGAATGCTTCAACAGTGTCTAAACGCTTGATTAAGTTCTTACGCTTTTCACCCTGTGCAGACTGTAACTGGAACTTTAAATCTGCAAGTTCCTTTTCAAGATCTACCTGCTTTAATAGGTATTCAATAGCTTCAGCACCAATCTTAGCAGTGAATGAGCCATAGCCATACTTTTCTTCCGCAGCTCTCTTTTCAGCAGTAGTTAAAACCTGCTTATAAGCTAACTCTGAACAGTTCTTTGGATCTGTAACAATCCAGTTAACGAAGTATGCTACTTCCTCTAATGCCTTTGGTGCAACACCTAATAATAATGAAATTCTACTAGGAGTTCCCTTTAAATACCAGATATGAGTAACAGGTGCAGCAAGAGTGATGTGACCCATTCTTTCTCTACGAACAGAGCTCTTTGTGATTTCTACACCACACTTGTCACATACAACACCCTTGTATCTTACCTTCTTATACTTTCCACAATAACATTCCCAGTCCTTCTGTGGGCCGAAAATTCTTTCGCAGAATAAGCCATCTCTTTCAGGCTTCTGTGAACGATAGTTAATAGTTTCAGGCTTCTTTACTTCGCCATGAGACCATTCAAGAATACGTTCAGGAGATGCTAAACCAATCTGTACTGATGCTACATTGTTAATATTCATCTGATTGTACCTCCCAATTACATATCATAGCCGAAATCGTCAATACCGGCTACTGCTGCCTCTGGTGGAAGCTCATTACCTGAATCATCAGTAACAGCGAAACCGCCATCAGCTACCTCAAACACAGTTTCCTGTGCTGGAGCATTCTTAACATCCTCTTCACTAGCTGAGATGTCAATTACATTACCATCGTGGTCAAATACCTTAACATCTAATGCTAAAGCCTGTAATTCATGAGTTAATACTCTGAATGACTCACCAACGCTTGGCTCTGGAATTGGCTTACCCTTAATGATAGCTTCATATGTCTTTGTACGACCCATTACGTCATCTGACTTAACAGTTAAGATTTCAGATAATGTATTTGCAGCACCATATGCTTCTAATGCCCA
>DCGH01000032.1:0-7159 GCA_002315205.1 Erysipelotrichaceae bacterium UBA1783 | reverse complement strand
ACTTGATCATATACATAACACCAACGGCAATTCTTTCATCGAAAGGCTCACCGCTTCTACCATCGAATAGCTGTACCTTTCCATCAGGAGTTGATCCAGCTTCCTTTAGGATACCCATTAATTCATCATTGCTAATACCATCAAATACTGGAGTTGAGAACTTGCAGCCTAGCTTTTCAGCAGCTAAACCTAAGTGAATCTCTAATACCTGACCGATGTTCATACGAGAAGGAACACCGAATGGGTTTAACATGATATCAATCTGAGTACCATCAGCCATGAATGGCATATCTTCAACTGGTAAGATCTTAGAGATAACACCCTTGTTACCATGTCTACCAGCCATCTTATCACCTTCAGAAATCTTACGTTTCTGAACGATATAAACCTTAATAACCTCATTTACTCCAGGAGGTAGTTCGTGGTCTTTTCTAGTAAATCTTCTGATTGACTGAATAATACCAGCACCACCATGAGGTACCTTTAATGAGTTGTCTCTTACTTCTCTAGACTTTTCACCGAAGATAGCGAATAATAGCTTTTCTTCTGGAGAAGCTTCAGACTGACCCTTTGGAGTAACCTTACCAACTAGGATATCGCCTTCTCTAACTTCAGCACCAACCATGATAATACCACGGCTGTCTAGGTTTCTAGTGCTTGCTTCACTTACATTAGGAATATCTCTAGTAATTTCTTCTGGTCCAAGCTTAGTTTCACGACATTCAATTGAGTATTCCTCAATGTGGATAGAAGTGAATACATCATCCTTAACCATTCTTTCTGACATGATAACAGCATCTTCGTAGTTGTAACCATTCCATGTCATGTATGCGATCTTAACGTTCTGACCTAATGCTAATTCACCATTTTCCATAGATGGACCATCACCAATGATGTCACCAGCCTTAACCTTTTCACCAACAGTTACGATTGGCTTCTGGTTAACGCAGGTACCAGCATTTGAACGACGGAACTTGATTAGGTTGTAAGTATCTTCGCCTGTTCCATTGTCAATGACAATCTTGTTTGCATCAGCGTATGTTACTACACCGGCATTGTCAGCGATAACAGCACTACCTGCATCGTGAGCAATCTTATATTCCATACCAGTACCTACATTTGGTGAATGTGGCTGTAATAATGGAACTGCCTGTCTCTGCATGTTAGAACCCATTAGAGCACGTGTACAGTCATCGTTTTCTAGGAATGGGATACAAGCAGCGGCAATTGAAATGATCTGCTTTGGAGATACATCGACTAATTCAACATCCTCCATAGGCATCATAACTGTTTCAGTCTGGTAACGACATACACACTGGCCTTCTGTTAAGTAGCCATCTCTTACTTCGTTAGCCTGAGCAATTACGAAATCCATTTCGTCATCAGCTGATAGGTATACGATATCATCATCAGAAACTCTTCTTCTGCCATCTTCTTCAACAACAACAGTACGATAAGGAGTCTGGATGAAACCATATTCATTAATCTTAGCATATGATGTTAAGTAGTTAATTAATCCGATGTTTGGTCCTTCTGGAGTTTCTACTGGACAGATTCTACCATAGTGAGTATTGTGTACGTCACGTACTTCGAAGCCAGCTCTTTCTCTAGTTAATCCACCAGGACCTAAAGCTGAAATACGACGCTTGTTAGTTAATTCAGCTAATGGATTCTGCTGGTCCATAAACTGTGATAGCTGTGATGAAGAGAAGAATTCCTTTACAGCAGCAGTTAATGAACGGATATTTGTTAATGACTTAGCTGTCATTGAATCCTTATCGGCAATTGACATCTTTTCCTTAACATTCTTTTCCATTCTTGAGAAACCAATTCTGTACTGGTTCTGGATTAATTCACCAACAGTTCTGATACGTCTGTTACCTAACTGGTCGATATCATCTACAGTACCGATTTCATCAATCATACCTAGTAAGTAAGAATATTGAGCATACATATCAGAAATGATAATAGTCTTCTTCTTAGTTAATGGGTCAATACCGATTGACTTAACAGTTGTATCTGATTCAGGGTTATTCTTGATTAGGAATGTCTGGTTTGCAGCACCTACTAAGTATAGAGTGTACTTGCTGCCAGCATCTACCTGTTCAAGAATCCACTTATAAGCATCGTTTTCTAAAATTGGCTGTTCTGTATCAGGAATATAACGAGAAATAGCTAATTCATCGTTATAGAATACGTCCTTACCGCCTTCAGTTAAACGACCGTAGCAATATAATCTTCCACCGAAGTTTAATACTGCAGCAGCGTTCTTCTTTGTTAATTCAACAGCCTGTGCAAAGATACCACCATAAACATTGATGTATTCAACACCACTCTTAGCAAGTACCTTAACATCTTCTGGAGTGATTACTGTGCCGATTTCTAATACTGTCTTACCAGCATCTACATTACCAGCTAAAATACGGCCTACTAATGCCTTACCATAGCTTACTGGTACACTAACTGTATCAGGATGAGAGAACTCATATTCCTGAGGTAGAGCAACCATATTGATACCCTTTGCTAAAGCATCTCTAACAACTTCGATGTTGTTCTTATCAATATAAGTGTTCTTTTCTAAAATAACCTTACCGTTAACATCCTTTAAATCTTCACCTAAGTACTTATTCTTTGTACGAGAATATACACCTAGCTTCTTATTTGTCTTATAACGTCCAGCCTTATTTAAATCATATCTTCTAGCATCAAAGAACTTAGCATTCATTAAGCTCTTAGCACCTTCAACAGTATGAATATCGTCAGATCTCTGGTTTTCATAAATAGCCTTTAATGATTCATCAGTAGTTCTGATCTTATCAGCAGTTAATGTATTAACAACTTCTTCATAATTACCAAAAATACCAGTGTAAAGTAGTAAATATGCATTTAAGAAATCTCTCTGTTCTGCTGTATCCTGTTCAACATCGGCATTAATTTCCATGCCCATTGCTTCTAGGAACTTCTTGATTTCAGCAGTATCATTTGCATCTTCGCCCTTTTCCTGATTTAATGATAAACCAATAGCCTTGAATAGAATTGTAGATAAAATCTTTCTCTTTCTATCAACGCTCATATTTACAATACGGCCTAAAGCTGACTTCTTTGAGTCAGTCATGAACTCTAACCATGTGCCTCTTGATGGGATAAGTTCACTTGTAAATAGGTCCTTACCTGTCTTGTCTTCTACGTCCATTGCATAGTATGCACCTGGAGAACGTACAATCTGTGAAACGATACATCTTTCAGCACCGTTAATGATGAATGTACCAGTACGAGTTAGCTTAGGGAATTCACCTAAGAAAACATTTTCTACTTCTTTTTCAATAACTTCGCCTGTTTCAGAGTTAACGATAGTTAATCTCATAGACGCTTTTAAAGGAGCTGCGTATGTCAGCTCTCTGATTTTACATTCACCTGTGTCATATTTGGGAGTTCCAAACTCATAATCCAAGAATTCCAGACGGATATTTCCGTTGGCATTTTCGATTGGATAAATCTCTTCAAAAACTTCTCTAATACCTTCTTTTTCAAACCAATCATATGATTTTGTCTGAATTTCTACTAAATTTGGAAGTTCTAGGGTTCCACTTACTTTTGAATAATCTCTACGAACCGCTTTGCCACTTTTGACAGTGCGGTATGGCTCTTTAATCATAACAACACCCTTTCCTAAAACAATATTTGGGTCGAAAGGCACCTTCTAACCCATTTTAATTGTATATTTATGCAATTATAAATATTACCAAGTTGTGATTACTTTGTCAAGTCTTTACAAGCCAAAATAATCCAGTAACCTTTTTCTTTTTTAACTACTTCAACCCTCTGGCATAAGGTAGATAAATACTTCACAGCACTTGCCGCACCCTGCTTATCTCTAATAACCAGATAAAGTTTGCCATCCTCATTCAGATAGTCAAATGACTGTCTGAACAATTCATAGATTACTTTTTTCCCCGTTCTGATTGGTGGATTAGAAACAATCGTATCAAATGTAGTATTGATGTTGGCAAACCCATCAGAAACCAGTACGGTATTATCTTGCTGATATAGCTTTGAATTTTCTGTCGCTAAGGAAACAGCAGTTTCATTGACATCAACCATTGTCACCTTTAGCTCTGGCTTGTATTTCTTTAAAAGAATACCAATTACGCCAATGCCACATCCTAAATCCAGTAAAGACCCTTTCAAATCTAAACCGACCAGGGTTTCAAGCATTACTCTTGAGCCAAAATCCAAAGTTTCCTTAGAGAATACACCATTGTCTGATGCAAATCTCTCTAAAGCGGTCAAAAACCGAAAGTCAATCATCCTTCGGTTTGATTTGATATTGGGATCATTGGTGAAATAATAACTCATATTTTTACCTCCTATCCTTAGATAGCAAAAGCCGAATAAAATTCGGCTTTGCTTAAAATTTTATTTGTAGTTTATTGATTATATCTTACTTATATTCAACTACAGCGCCTGCAGCAAGGATAGCTTCCTTGATCTGGTCAGCTTCTTCAATCTTAACGTTTTCCTTAACTACTGCTGGAGCGTTAGGTGCACATGCATCAACGATCTTCTTAGCATCCATTAGTGAAACGCCTACAGCTTCCTTGATAGCCTTGATTACAGCCATCTTACCCTGGCCAACTTCCTTTAACATGATAGTTACTTCAGTAGGTCCAGCAGGAGCAGCTTCTTCAGCAGCAACTGGAGCAGCAGCCATAACTGCAGCAGTAACACCGAATTCTTCTTCGATTGCCTTTACTAAATCATTGATTTCTAAAATTGTCATCTCTTTAAGAGTAGCGATGATTTCTTCATTTGTTAACTTTGCCATTTTATTTTCCTCCATTTATTAATTATTAGGCCTGTTCTGGTTGTTCATTTTCCTTATCTGCAATTGCCTTAACTGTTGCAGCGAATGAACGGATTGGTGACTGTAAGCATCCAAGTAACATTGCGATCATACCTTCCTTGTTAGGTAAAGTAGATAATGCCTTGATTTCTTCAGCGCTGACAACCTTATTGTCAACGATACCACCCTTTACTACTAATTTGTCATGCTTCTTAGCAAACTTGCATAATACTCTAGCTGGTGCTACAGCATCGCTTGAAATAGCGAATGCATTTGGGCCTGTTAACTGGCTATCTAATTCGCTATAACCCAAGTTATCAGAAGCGCGCTGAACCATGGTATTCTTGTAAACATCTAAAGTTACATTTTCTTCACGTAATGCTCTACGTAATTCAGTAACCTCTGCTACTGTTAAACCACGATACTCAACGACAACAGTTGATGCAGCGTTCTGAATCTTTTCTGTAATATCAGCAACTAACTGCTTCTTCTGTTCTAGTACTTGTTGGTTCATAATCTTTCTTCCTTTCCTTGTTAGTATTGATCAATATACCAGTCTATATAAAATAAACCCATTTACGCTATACGCATAGATGGGTTTGAAGTTTTCATATCAACTTTCTTACCTCGGTAACATTTTTCAACCTAAACGGTCGTTACTGTCTATGGTATATTGTTAACAACTAAATAATGATAAATTTTTTAATTAACCTTCATGAGCAACTCTTACGCTTGGACCCATTGATGCAGCTAATGTAACGTTCTTCATATAAACGCCCTTAACAGCAGCAGGTCTAGCCTTTAAGATTACGTCATAAACAGTCTTGAAGTTTTCAGCAAGTGCTTCAGTAGTGAATGAAGTCTTACCGATGATTAAAGCAACATTACCTTCCTTATCAGTTCTGTATGTTACTTTACCCTTCTTTGTTTCTTCTACAGCCTGTGCAACATTCATTGTAACAGTGCCTGTCTTAGGGTTTGGCATTAAGCCCTTAGGACCTAAGATCTTACCCATCTTACCTAACTCACCCATCATATCAGGTGTAGCGATAATTACGTCAAATCCGAACCAGCCCTTCTTGATTTCATCAAGCATTTCCTTACCACCAACGAAATCAGCACCAGCATTCTTTGCTTCAGCTTCCTTAGGTCCCTGTGTGATAACTAATACCCTTGGAGACTTACCAGAACCATTTGGTAAAACGATAGCGCCTCTTAACTGCTGATCAGCATGACGAGGGTCAACGTTTAATCTGAAACATAATTCAATTGATGCATCAAACTTAGCGTAAGAAGTCTTCTTTGCTAATTCGATTGCTTCATTTAATTCGTAAGACTGAGTCTTGTCAACAAGCTTTGCAGCTTCTACATATTTCTTTCCGTGTCTTGGCATACTCTCTTACTCCTATCCTTCAATCTTGATTCCCATGTTACGTGCAGTACCAGCAATAATCTTCATTGCAGCTTCTACATCGTTAGCATTTAAATCAGGTAACTTATACTCAGCAATTTCTCTTAACTGAGCAGTAGTGATCTTACCAGCAACCTGTGTCTTAGGATTGCCAGCTGCCTTTGTGATACCAGCAGCCTTCTTTAACATATGTGCAGCTGGAGTAGTCTTTAATACGAAATCAAATGACTTATCTTCATATGCAGTAATAATTACAGGTACTACATCACCCTTTCTGTCCTTAGTAGCATCATTGAATGCCTGACAGAACTGTGGCATGTTAATACCAGCACCAGCTAATGCAGGTCCGGGTCTAGCTCCACCAGCCTGGAACTGTAGCTTACAAACTTTAGCAACTCTCTTCATAAACTTTACTTCCTTTCTTGTAAAAAATGTTTACGTTGCGGTCTGAAGGGTTGCATCCCTCTTCCGCAAAAAACCACGCGCAAAAATGCGTGCACAAATATTCTACTAAATACCCACTATGTTGTCAACAGAAAAAACTACATTTTTTCTAATTTTTATCGGTATTTTTTTGCTCTTTTTATGAAACAAAAAGGCGCTTCTTTTAGCGCCTTTGGACGTTCTTATTTTCCAGGATGGAATAGCTTTTTGCTCTGATATTTTGCTTCGCAGGTTACCTGAACGCCAAGCTTTCTGAATACATCAGAATCCACTGGAGATAAAATAACTGAGGAGTGAAGCTGAGCACCATTTAATTCCTTTAATGCTTTAATTGCTTTTTCAGCTAATGGATTTAACTGTGCACTGATCGTTAGGGCAATTAACACCTCATCTACATGTAAACGAGGATTGTTGTTGCCTAAGTATTCTGTTTTTAGCTTTTGAACTGGTTCAATAATATT
>DCGH01000015.1:27875-31458 GCA_002315205.1 Erysipelotrichaceae bacterium UBA1783 | reverse complement strand
CATAACAACTGTTAGGTCCACCTGTTAAGATGATACCTTTAGGATTCATTGCTTTAATTTTTTCTATTGGTGTTTTATATGAATAGATTTCACAATATACATTACATTCTCTTACTCTTCTGGCAATCAGCTGATTATACTGACCACCGAAGTCAATAACAATTACAAGTTCCTTTTTCATATTACTTTGAGTTGTCACTATTCTTTACCATAACATCGTGTGCGCCACCTTCAACAATTGAAGTAGAGCTTACTAATGTTAGCTTAGCATCCTCATGAAGCTGAGGTAATGATAAGCAACCACAATTACACATTGTAGACTTAATCTTCTTAACGGTTAGCATTACATTGTCCTTTAATGGGCCAGCATATGGAACATATGAATCTACGCCTTCCTCAAATGAAAGCTTTGAGTCACCACCCATATCATATCTCTGCCAGTTTCTAGCTCTATTTGAGCCTTCACCCCAATATTCCTTAACATAGTGTCCATTTAACATAACCTTATTTGTTGGAGATTCATCAAATCTTGCGAAATATCTTCCTAACATAACAAAGTCAGCACCCATAGCTAATGCTAAGGTCATATGATGATCATATACGATACCACCATCTGAACAGATTGGTACATATACACCAGTTTCCTTATAATATTCGTCTCTTGCCTTAGCAACATCAATTACTGCTGAAGCCTGTCCTCTACCAATACCCTTTGTTTCTCTAGTGATACAGATTGAACCACCACCGATACCAATCTTAACGAAATCAGCACCAGCATCTGCTAGGAATCTGAAGCCTTCACCATCAACAACGTTACCAGCTCCAACCTTTACGCTATCACCATACTTGCTTCTGATCCATTCAATTGTTCTCTTCTGCCATACAGAATAGCCTTCTGAAGAGTCAATACATAATACATCTGCGCCTGCTTCAACTAAAGCTGGAACACGCTTTTCATAGTCTCTTGAATTGATACCAGCACCTACCATAAATCTCTTCTGGCTGTCTAATAATTCATTTGGATTTTCCTTATGAGAGTCATAGTCCTTTCTGAATACGAAATAAACTAGCTGACCATCCTTATTGATAATTGGTAATGCATTTAGCTTATGATCCCAGATAATATCATTACATTCAGATAATGTAACACCTTCTTCAGCATAGATAAGCTTTTCAAATGGTGTCATAAAATCAGCAACCTTTGTATCTAATGACATTCTAGATACACGATAGTCTCTACTAGTTACTACACCAACTAATTTACCATTTGCTGTACCATCTTCAGTAACAGCCATAGTAGAATGGTGAGTCTCCTTTACAAGATCTAAAACATCCTTTAATGTTGCATCTGGTCTGATATTAGAATCAGATGGAACAAATCCTGCCTTATAGCTTTTTACCTTACGAACCATTTCTGCTTCTGATTCAATACTCTGTGCGCCATAAATAAAAGATAAGCCACCTTCTTTTGCTAATGCAATACCTAACTTGTCACCACTTACTGACTGCATAATAGCAGATACTAGTGGGATGTTAAGCTTTAAGGCCTTATCCTTAGTCTCATCTGTATATTTTGTTATGATTGTTGAAACATCAACATTATCCACGATACATCTTTCATCTGTATATCCTGGAATTAATAGATACTCATTAAAAGTACGAGAAACATCATTTAAATAATGTGCCATAATCGAAAACTCAACCCTCCTATAAATAAAATTATTAATATTATATATATAAAAATATAAATATTCTACTACAAAATTACTTTTTCTTTTGGATTTCTTTTTTTTCTGCAACTTTACGTAAATAATCAAAAATCTCTGAATCAATTGCTTTTTTTAATACTACTTTTTCGCCATCATTTAAAAAGAAAATAACTGATGGATTAAAAAAAGTACCATCACTACACCAGTATTTTAATTCAGAAAGATAATATAAATCTGCTTCCTTTTTATTATCCTTATCATATATTACAAAAAAACTATTATAACCATCAAAAATTCCTTTATACGGCTTCAATGAAAGAAACAGCTCGTAAATAATCATTGGCAACACAAGAAGAATATTTCTAAAATAAAAAAACATACCCACAATAAAAATTAAACCAAATACTAGTCCCAGATAGCTCTTATTACCTACCCTACAGATTGGTTTTCCTTTTGGAATATTTGCGATTAATACCTTATGTGATTTATGCTCTGACATTTTTTACACCTTAAATTAATTATATGATTTAGTATCATTTTTTCAACCAATGCAAGCTTATTCACACAATTTCACAATATCTAAAAAAGGGAGAATAGTTCCCTATTCTCCTATATTTTTAACCTCTATATCTGGTATTGTATCCATGATTTTCTTCTGGTCTTAAATCATTTGGATACATGATATCAGAATAAATATCCTGCTGTAACTTCTTTACAAGATTATACACCTTAATATAATCCTCAAGATTATCCAGTCTCACTGTATCTACCGTCTCACCAATTCTCTGATTTGAAGTAATGATAACATCTCCTACTCCTAACCATTGATCAAAAATTCCTCTATGTACATCAATATGAGACATTTCAGCAAACATCTTTGTTGTAAACTTCTTAGAGAATACACCTGATGATGTATATACTGCTCTATCTGTTACAACATAGTATGTGTTTCTATAACGAGCACCTACCAAAAATGCATTTCCTAAATATAGCCATACTGGCATTAAATGTATTGCAAAGAATGGAATCAGGAAAAATGATTGTCCACCCATACCTCTCATTGAAAAGCCAATAAAACCAAAATCTATCACAGCCCAAATAATCGCAAAAGGTAATAATGGGTTAATTAAGCTTTCAAATACAAATGTCTTCTTATCAGGCTTTCCCTGAAATAAAATCTGTTCATTACTTGAAATCATTGAAACTAGTTCGTTCTTCATATTGATTTCCTCCTTTATTACAAAGATATTATATAATGATAACCTCTCTTTGAATATCCTTAATTAGCCTAAGGACAATTTAGGATTTTCCTAAAAGAAAAGAGCTACTCATTGTAGCTCTTATAATAATTCAATACCATGAGCATGGCATTCCTCAACCATGGCTTCTGGCCATAAGCTAGCCTGAACCTCACCAACATGTGCCTTATTTAATAGCACCATACATAGACGAGACTGTCCAATGCCACCACCCATTGTTAAAGGTAGCTCATCATTTAATAATGCCTTATGATATGGAAGATTTGCTCTTTCAGGACATCCTGCCTTATCTAATTGAGAAACTAAAGATTCTTTATTTACTCTGATACCCATAGAGCTTAACTCAATAGGCATATCTAATAAATCATACCAAACTAAGATATCACCATTTAAAGCCCAATCATCATAGTCAGGGGCTCTACCATCATGCTTTTCTCCATTACTTAACACATCACCAATCTTAGAAATAAATACGGTACGATGCTGCTTGCATATTGCCTTTTCTCTTTCCTTTGGTGATAAATCTGGGAGCATCTGTAATAATTCCTCAGAGGTAATATAGAATACATCCTCATCAGAAATATTTCTTGGAAGCTCTGGATAAACCTTTAATAG
>DCGH01000015.1:21770-27786 GCA_002315205.1 Erysipelotrichaceae bacterium UBA1783 | reverse complement strand
TCTACTGTTCTATCCTCTTCTAAAATCACCTTTTCCCAGTCCCACTGGTCAACATAGATAGAATGAAGATTATCCATATTTTCATCTCTTCTGATCGCATTCATATCAGTATAGATACCCTTAAATCTCTTTAAGCCATACTGCTTTAATGCCATTCTCTTCCATTTAGCTAATGAATGAACAATTTCAATATCTCTAGTTTCTCCAAGCTCAGGAGCTGTGAAGCTGATTGGTCTTTCATAACCATTCAGGTTATCGTTTAAACCACTATCCTTATAAACAACTAACGGAGCAGAAACTCTTGTTAGCTTTAATCTTTCTGCAAGCTTTCTTTCAAAAGTATCCTTTACTACCTTAATACCAATCTCAGTGTGTAAAAGGTCTAGATCACTTTTGTAGTTTTCTGGAAAATTCATAATAATACCCTCAAATAATAAATAATATATTTATTAATTTTAATCAAATTCTGTTAGATGTCAATATCTAGTAAAATTGGACAATGGTCAGAGCCATAAACTTCATTTAAAATCTGGCAATCCTTAACCTTGTCTTTGATACGGTCTGACACAATAAAATAGTCAATTCTCCATCCTGTATTGTTTGCTCTGGCATTAAAGCGATAGCTCCACCAGGAATACTTTACAGTATCTGGATATAAATATCTGAAGCAATCAGTAAAACCATTTGATAATAATACTCGCATCTTATCTCTTTCCTGATCAGAGAACCCTGCATTGTTGTGATTCGTATCTGGATTCTTTAAATCAATCTCTTCCTTAGCAACATTTAAATCGCCACAATAGATGACTGGCTTTTTTTCATCTAGTTTCTTTAAATGCTGTAGCAGCTCTTCCTCCCAGAACATACGATAATCAATTCTTGCTAGCCCATCCTTAGAATTAGGAACATAAGCATTTACTAAATAGAAGTTTTCATATTCAAAGGTCATTACTCTTCCTTCCTTTGGATGGCCTTCAACGTTTTCAAAATCGAAGAAGGAACTGATTGGTTCTTCCTTTGTAAAAACAGCAGTAGATGAATAACCTTTCCTTTCCCCTGAATGGAAATACTGATGATGGTTTGGGGTATCAATTTCTACCTGTCCAGGTTGACATTTTGTTTCCTGTACGCAAAAAATATCGGCCTCTATCTCACTAAAGAAATCAACAAATCCCTTTTGTAATACCGCTCTAATTCCATTTACATTCCATGATACTAGCTTCATAAAAAAATACCTCTTTTACATTTGATATATTATAGCATAAAAAAGAGGTTGCTTTTGGCAACCATCTTTAATTACTAATATAGCTTCTTTAAGATTTCCTTCATATCTGCTACTAGTGGAACTCTTGGATTTGCTGGAGAGCACTGATCTTCGTAAGCTAATACTGCAATAGTATCTAGCTTGCTTTCCCATGCTTCCTTATCAATGCCTAATTCAGAGAACTTTGTCTGTAAGCCGATTTCCTTTGTTAAGTTTTCAACAGCAACAGCGAATGCTTCTACTGCTTCCTCAGTTGTAGTGAATGATAAGCCTAATAGCTTAGCGATATCCTCATACTTCTTATCACACTTGTAAACATTGTACTTAGGCCATACTGATAGCTTTGTTGGAACCTGTCCATTGTATCTGATAACCTCTGGTAATACGATTGCGCAAGTATGACCATGAACTGTATGGAATTCAGCACCAATCTTATGTGCTAGTGAATGACCCATTCCTAAGAATGCATTGGCAAATGCCATACCAGCAATAGTTGCCGCATTATGCATCTTTTCTCTAGATTCTAAATCTGTTTTACCGCTCTTTACAGCTCTTGGTAAGTACTCAAATACCATCTTGATTGCCTGTAAGCATAAGCCATCAGTGTAATCATTTGCCATAACTGATGTGTATGCTTCTACTGCATGAGTTAATACGTCCATACCTGTCATCGCAGTTGCTCTTGGAGGTAGATTTGTTGTGAACTCTGGATCTACGATTGCTACAGTTGGAGTTAATGAATAGTCAGTTAATGGATACTTCTTATTGTTTGCCTTATCAGAAATAACAGCGAATGGTGTAACCTCTGAACCTGTACCTGAAGTAGTTGGGATACAGATTAGCTTGCTCTTTCTGCCTAATTCAGGATACTTGAAGGCTCTCTTTCTGATATCCATAAACTTCTGCTTTAAATCATCAAAGTCAACCTCAGGATGCTCATAGAATACCCACATACCCTTTGCAGCATCCATTGAGCTACCACCACCTAAAGCAATGATTGTATCAGGTCTGAATGCTTCCATTAATTCAACGCCACGTCTTACTGTTGTGATATCTGGATCTGGTTCAACATCACAGAATAACTGGATCTGAACTGGATTTCTTCTCATATTTAGCTGTTCAGTAATCTTATTAACGAAACCGAAATCAACCATACTTCTATCAGTAACAATGAATACCTTCTTTACATCACGGCATGACTGTAAATACTGAATTGAATTTCTTTCAAAATAAATCTTCTGAGGAACCTTAAACCACTGCATTGTATTTCTTCTCTTACCCACCTTTTTAACATTGATTAAATTAACTGCACTTACATTACCACCAATTGAGTTGTTTCCATAGCTTCCACAGCCTAATGTTAATGATGGTAAGAATGAATTGTAGACATTACCAATACCGCCGAAAGTTGATGGTGAGTTCCAGATAATTCTCATTGCCTTTACAAGCTTGCCAAACTCATCAGCCATCTGTTGAGTTGCACAATGAATTGCAGCAGAATGTCCTAAGCCATTAAATTCAACCATTTCCTTAGCCAATCTGAATCCATCCTCAGTATCCTTTGACTTGAAGAATGCTAATACTGGAGAAAGCTTTTCCTTTGATAGAGGTTCGTTAACACCAACCTCCTTACATTCAGCACAAATGATTGCTGTACCCTCTGGTACCTCAAAGCCTGCGTTTTTAGCAATGTTATACGCATTCATACCAACAATTACTGGATTTAATCTGGCATTTGGATAATCAGCCTTCTTTTCAACACCGAATAAATACTTTTCAAGCATTGCCTTTTCCTTCTTATTAGCAAAGTATGCTCTATATCTTTTGAATGTTGCTACTGTTTCTTCATAGATTTCTGCATCTACGATTGCAGCCTGCTCAGAAGCACAGATCATACCATTATCAAATGACTTTGATAATACGATGTCATTGACTGCCTGCTCAGTATTTGCTGAAGCATTAATATATGCTGGAACATTACCTGCACCAACACCCATTGCTGGCTTACCACAGCTATAAGCTGCCTTTACCATTGCATTACCACCAGTTGCTAAAATAGTTGCAACACCTGGATGGTTCATTAAGGCACTTGTTGCCTCCATGCTCATTGATTCAATCCACTGGATGCAGTTCTCTGGTGCTCCTGCAGCGACTGCAGCATCTCTAATAACAATAGCAGCAGCCTTTGAGCACTCATGTGCACTTGGATGGAATGAGAAGATAATTGGGTTTCTAGTCTTTAAACTGATTAAAGACTTGAAAATAACTGTTGAAGTAGGATTTGTTACTGGGGTGATACCACAGATAACACCTACTGGACAAGCGATTTCAGTAATACCAGTAACTGGATCCTCTGAAATAACGCCAACAGTCTTTAAATGTCTCATATTGTTTACTACATATTCACAAGCAAATAGATTCTTAGTTGCCTTATCCTCAAAGACACCTCTCTTTGTTTCTTCAATTGCTTTTGCAGCTAAAGTTCCATGCTGGTCTAAGCCGGCAACTGAACACTTGGCAACAATGTAGTCAATCTGTTCCTGATCTAAATTCATAAACTGGTCTAATGCCTTTGTAGCATTCTCTACTAAGGTATTGATTTCAACTGTAATCTTGTTTTCTTCCATAATCGTTTCCCTCGCTAACAATTTCACAAGTGTTATTATATAGAAGTAATTCCACTTGTCAATTCTTTCACAATATGATAACGATTTCATTGAGAATAAAGTGAATATTTTCACAATCTTTTCTATATACAAATTAAAAAAGGAATTGATTTCTCAATTCCTTAACCTTCTACATGGTATGTTTTCTTTTCAAAAACCTTGAAATCATCACCATCAAAATCAATGACTAAAGTCGTATTACCATCAATTGAATCTTCAATAATCTTGTATGCCAGAACAGTTTCAATATTCTGCTGAATATATCTCTTTATTGGTCTAGCGCCATAGGTTATATCTGATCCTTCTTCGATAATCTTATTCTTTGCTGCATCGGTTAACTCTAGCTTGATATTTCTATCATCTAATCTTTGAGCAAGCTGAGAAATAAACTTATCTACAATACCAGATAATACAGATTGTGATAATGGATTAAAGATAATAATATCATCAATTCTGTTCACAAATTCTGGTTTGAAGGTTCTCTTTACAACCTCATTGTATAGCTTCTGCTTTTCGTTTTTATTTTCAACAAAGGCAAATTCACTACCAAGATTACTTGTCATAATAATGATTGTATTTTTGAAATCAACAGTAACACCCTTTGAGTCTGTGATACGTCCATCATCTAAAATCTGTAATAAGATATTGAATACATCTGGATGTGCTTTCTCAATTTCATCTAATAAGACAATAGAGTATGGCTTTCTTCTAACAGCCTCTGTTAGCTGTCCACCCTCATCATAACCAACATATCCAGGAGGAGCACCGATTAGTCTAGAAACACTAAACTTTTCCATATACTCACTCATATCGATTCTGACGATCTTATTTTCATCATCAAATAGCTGTTCAGCTAAAGCCTTCGCTACCTCAGTCTTACCAACACCAGTAGGACCCATAAATAGGAAGGAACCGATTGGTCTGTTAGCGTCCTGAATTCTAGCTTTACTTCTTAATACTGCATTACCAACAAGATTGATTGCTTCATCCTGACCAATAACTCTCTTTGCCAGCATCTGCTTTAAGCCTAAAATCTTCTGGCGCTGAGTAGCCATTAGCTTACTTACCTCAATACCTGTCCATCTTGAAACAACCTGAGCAATTAAACCTTCATCGACTGTTTCCTGAATTAAAGCATCCTGATCCGCATTCTTTCCTTCCTTAATCAGCTTTTGAAGCTGAGGAATTGTTTCATACTGAATTCTGGCTGCATCCTCATATCTGGCTTCATTTTGAGCACTTTCTAACTGAAGCTTTGCCATTTCTAATCTTTCTCTGTTCTTCTTGTTCTCATCCAGCTGTGACTTTTCATCCTGCCACTTGCTGTGAACCTCAGTTCTCTTTTCTGTCAGAGAAACAATTTCATTTCTGATTTCCTGTAATCTTTCTAAGGATTTCTCGTTTTCTTCCTTCTGTAAAGCCTTTTCCTCAATTTCTAGCTGCATAATCTTACGATTTAGCTCATCTAGCTCATAAGGTAAAGAATCCATTTCAACACGAATAGAAGCACATGCTTCATCGATTAAATCGATGGCCTTATCAGGTAGAAAACGATCCGTGATATAACGATTACTTAATGTCGCAGCAGCTATAATTGCTTCATCAAGAATCTGTACACCATGATGTGCCTCAAAACGATCCTTCAAGCCTCTTAAAATAGAAATAGTATCCTCCACTGTTGGTTCATCAACAGTAACCTTCTGGAATCTTCTTTCTAACGCCTTATCTGTTTCAAAATACTTTCTGAATTCATTAAATGTTGTTGCACCAATACATCTTAATTCTCCTCTTGCAAGCATTGGCTTTAACAGATTGGCCGCATCCATGCTGCCTTCTGTTTTACCAGCGCCTACTAGGTTATGGATTTCATCAATGAATAGGATAACATCACCATTTGCTTCCTTGATTTCCTCAAGTACAGCCTTTAAACGCTCTTCAAACTCACCACGATACTTCGCACCAGCAATTAGTGCACCCATATCTAGTTCAACTAAGCGCTTGTTCTTTAAATTTAAAGGTACATCCTGCTTGTAGATACGCCAAGCTAACCCTTCGACAACTGCGGTTTTACCAACGCCTGGTTCAC
>DCGH01000015.1:21176-21695 GCA_002315205.1 Erysipelotrichaceae bacterium UBA1783 | reverse complement strand
TCATCTCTGCCAATAACAGGATCAACCTTACCATCTCTAACATCATTTACTAAATCTCTACCATACTTTTCTAAGGCTTCAATATTGTTTTCACTTGTAGCTTCATCCATTCTTTTGCCCCCTCTTCTAGCTAATTCCATTGCTAGAACAGTATCCTTCTTCAAACCATATTTCTTAACGATTTCTCTAGAAATAGGAGAATCATTAAATAATAGGTGAATAAATGCTGTTGCGACTGTTAAACATGTTTCGTTATGCTCCTTACCCCAATTAATACCATTAATTAAGGCATCGTTGACCTTACGGTTAAAAATTGGCTGAGGAACATAATCGACACTTGAAATATTTTTTAAGCGATTTTTGGCAATCTCTAGGCATTCCTTTTTATCGACACCAATCTTCTTTAATAAACCATCAATGGTATTATCAGAGAAAATCTGTAAGAACATATGAACTGTTGTTACCTCAGAATGATGAGAGGTACTAGCTAGCTCAACAGCCTTCATGATAATGGTCTGT
>DCGH01000015.1:20745-21151 GCA_002315205.1 Erysipelotrichaceae bacterium UBA1783 | reverse complement strand
AATTGCTTGAAAAACTATTAATATCCATAAGCTGCCTCCTTTTTTAGCACTTTAACATTTTGAGTGCTAAATTGTTTTTTGAAGAAAAGTAACAAAGCTGTTACTTAAAATTCTTCTTGAATCTTTCAAAGACGGATTTATTCTGTTTTTCCTGAATTGCCTTCAGCTTCTGATATAAATCCTTCTCTTCTCTTGTAAGTGATCTAGGAATCTCAATCTCTACGATAACATATTCATCACCATAGATAGATGATCTGACATCCTTTGCTCCCTTACCCTTTAATCTAAACTTACTATCAGGTTGTGTACCAGCTGGGATGGTTAATTCTACATCTCCATACACTGTTGGTATATCAACCTTACATCCTAATGCTGCATCTATTGCAGATAATGGAACTGTAATATT
>DCGH01000015.1:18536-20677 GCA_002315205.1 Erysipelotrichaceae bacterium UBA1783 | reverse complement strand
CACCATTTGGGCCACCATTGTAGCCTCTATCACCCTTACCAGAAATTCTTAGCTGTTGACCAGTCTGAATTCCAGCAGGAATATTGACCTCAACCTCAATCTTCTTTTTAATAAATCCTTTACCATGGCACTTCTTGCAGGCTTTTTCAATAATCTTACCTGTACCAGAGCACTTTGGACATTCAGTCTGTGTTTGAGTCATACCAAACATCGTCTGCATCTGTCTTACTACTCGACCACTACCACGGCAATCAGTACATACCTTAATGTCATCCTTGCTTTGTGCACCTGAGCCTAAGCATTCAGGACACTGCTCCTCGACCTCTAGTGTAACAGTCTTTGTTAAACCATTAATCGCATCCATGAAGTCGATATAAAGATTCATCATACGGTCCTGGCCCTTTCTTGGACCATTGTTGTTTCTTCTGGTTGAGCTTCCACCCATACCACCGCCGAAGAATGAACCGAATAAGTCTTCAAAGCCACCAAATCCTGAGAAGCCCTCAAAGCCATTAAAATTCATGCCATTACCATCAACGCCATCAAAACCAAACTGATCATAGTTTGCACGCTTCTGCTGGTCAGATAATACCTCATAGGCTTCCTGAACTTCCTTAAATTTTGCTGGAGCATCTTCTGATTTATTTACATCTGGATGATATTTTTTGACTAACTTTCTATATGCTTTTTTGATATCATCAGCGCTGGCATCTTTAGCCACACCAAGCACTTCATAATAATCTCTTCTGTCAGCCATCAAATTCACTCCCTTTCATTTAAGATTTCTACTCCTGGGGGTTGCCAGGAGTAGTTTATTTTATTCAATTTTACTTTTCAGTGAAATCAGCATCCATTACATTATCATCATTGTTAGATGAAGATGATGAATAGTCTGCACCGCCATTAGCGTTTGCCTGCTGCTTATACATCTGTTCGCCCATCTGCTGAGCTGCCTGCTCTAAAGCATCTAGCTTGCTCTTTAATGTAGCCATATCGTTGTTATCTAAAGCAGTCTGTAATTCGTTCTTTAGCTTTTCAACCTCTGCCTTCTGAGCAGCATCGATCTTATCACCATTATCCTTTAATGTCTGTTCAATCTGGATAATGTAGCCTTCAGCCTTATTACGTAATTCGATTTCTTCCTTCTTCTTATCGTCTTCAGCCTTATGAGCTTCAGCTTCTTTTACCATTCTATCGATTTCTTCATCAGATAATCCTGAAGAATTAGTAATAGTGATAGACTGTTCCTTACCAGTACCCTTATCCTTTGCTGATACATGAACGATACCATTTACGTCGATATCGAATGTAACTTCAATCTGAGGAATACCTCTTCTTGCTGGAGCAATACCATCCAACTTGAACATACCTAATGACTTGTTATCTCTAGCCATTGGTCTTTCACCCTGTAAAACATTGATATCTACAGCTGGCTGGTTATCAGCAGCAGTTGAGAAAATCTGAGACTTGCTTGTAGGGATTGTAGTGTTACGTTCAATTAATCTTGTCATAACGCCACCTAATGTTTCGATACCTAATGATAATGGAGTAACATCAAGTAATAATAAGCCTGTTGCAGCATCATCACCACTTAATACACCACCCTGGATAGCAGCACCCATAGCTACTACTTCATCTGGGTTAACACTTCTGTTAGGTTCCTTGCCTAATTCTCTTCTTACAGCTTCCTGTACTGCTGGAATTCTTGTAGAACCACCAACTAATAATACCTGATCAATATCGCTCTTTGTTAAACCAGCATCGCTTAATGCCTGACGAACTGGTCCGATAGTTGCTTCAACGATACCCTTGATCATATCTTCAAACTTAGCTCTAGTTAAGCTCATTTCAATATGTAAAGGTCCTTCTGATCCAGCTGAAATGAATGGGATAGAAATCTGAACTTCCTTCATTGAAGATAAGTCCTTCTTAGCCTTTTCAGCTGATTCCTTAATTCTCTGTAATGCCATTCTGTCGTTCTTTAAATTTACACCGTTTTCCTTCTGGAATTCTGAGCAAATCCAATCTACGATGATGTTATCTACATCATCACCACCTAAATGGTTATTACCAGCAGTTGCTAATACCTCGAAAGTACCATCTGCTAAATCCAGGATAGATACATCGAATGTACCACCACC
>DCGH01000015.1:18038-18395 GCA_002315205.1 Erysipelotrichaceae bacterium UBA1783 | reverse complement strand
GTTGCCTGACGCTGTGCATCGTTGAAGTAAGCAGGAACTGTGATAACAGCCTTATCAACCTTTTCACCTAAGTAAGCTTCAGCATAATCCTTCATATATGAAAGAATCATAGCTGAGATTTCCTGTGGAGTATAGCTCTTTCCTTCTAATTCAACCTTTTCATTTGTACCCATCTTTCTCTTAATAGAGATGATTGAGTTCTTATTTGTTACAACCTGACGCTTAGCAGCATCACCAACAATCTTGTCACCATTCTTGAAAGCAACTACTGATGGAGTTGTTCTATTTCCCTCTGGATTTGTGATAACAGTTGCTTCACCATTCTGGAATACTGCAACACATGAATTTGTTGTACCT
>DCGH01000015.1:10794-17874 GCA_002315205.1 Erysipelotrichaceae bacterium UBA1783 | reverse complement strand
CATCAAAAGGTTTATTTAAACAATCAACCTGGCTTACGCCTTCCTTTGTTAAAGCATTTAAAATCTGATCATATGTCAGCTTGACGCCCTTAACAAATGGATCTGTGGCATCCTTACCATTTAAAGCTAATTCTAATGAATCAAGCGCTGGTAGGATTTCCTGTGCAAAGCTTTGAATTCTATATTTCTTAGCGTTATCTGCATCTGCCTGTAATCTCTTTTTAAAGTTTTCAGCATCTGCATAAGCTTTGTAGTACGCATTTTTTGTTACAAGAACCTCTTTCTCAAGCTCTTCAACCTTTTTTGTTAGCTGCTGCTCTACTGATTCTTCCTTAACTTCTTCCTTAGCTTCAGAAGTTACTTCCTCAACCTGCTCAGTAGCCTCTTTTTCAGTTTCTTCAACAGTTACCTTTTCTTCATTCTTTTCGCTCATGTCTTAACTCCTATTTCTTGTTCTTTTTGTATTGAGATTCAATAAATGAAGTTGCGAAATCTAGAATGCTAACAATTTTGTTATAATTCATTCTGCTTGGACCTACAACCATTAGTCTTCCTTCCTCTTCTCCCATCGAGAAGGTGTTAGAAACAATAGCCATATCATCTAACCAGATTAATTCACCCTTACTTGTTGGAGATTGAATCTTAACAGATTGATTGTTAGAAGCAATTCTTCTCCAAACGGTTGAATCCTCAAGCATTCCCATTAGCCCCTTCAATCTTTCTACATCAGCAAATTCTGGCTGATATAGCATATTAGAAGCTCCAGAATAATAAACATTTTCACTAGCGAACTTTACAAAGGCTTGTACGAAGGCATTGAATAATGCTTCATGTCTTTTAACTGAATTTGCTAGGATTGGTTTAATTTCATTCATCTTTTCAACGATTTCACTAATTGGTGTACCAACTAATCGATCGTTTAAGATAGTTGTACAATTCTGAATATCCTCAACGGATACCGTTTCATTGAAATGGAAAATCTTATTTTCTGTATGTCCCTGATCCGTAATAATAACTGCAACAGCGCTTCTCTCATCTAATGGAAATAGCTTAATGTGAGATAATGACTGCTTATTAGCATCAGGTCCTAAAACCAAGGATGTTAAATTTGTCATATTACTTAGAACATCACAGCTTGCCTGAATAACATCCTCAAGTGGAAGATTATTCTGGAAGGAAGTCTGCAGATAGTTCATTTCCTCTTCAGGTAAATCTGCATTCATTAGCTTTTCAACATAATAGCGATAGCCATTTGTTGAAGGAACTCGACCACTAGATGTATGCGTCTTTTCTAGATATCCCTCAAGCTCCAGATAATTCATTTCATTTCGAATAGTTGCACTTGAATAGTTTAAGCCATACTTTTCTACCAGTGTTCTAGAACCAACAGGTTCTGCATTCTTAATAAAATCTTCGACAATTGCCTTTAAGATCAATTCTTCACGTTTTGTTAGCATAGCTCTCACCACCTTTTAGCACTCTTTTCAACTATCTGCTAATAATATACACCACCTTTTTAGCACTGTCAACCTTATAGTGCTAAAAAGAAAATAATTAAAAACTGGTTCATTTTTCATAACCAGTTTCGTGATTTACAAGCCTAATTTTTCAATGATTTCCTGCAATTTTTCTAAGGTCGCCTGCTTGCCTTCAGGGCTTTTATTGAATAGTAATCCTTCAAATCCTGTAGCAATCGCATTCATAATCACCATTTCGCCATCCTGCATAAAGGTAATCTGTAGAGCTATTCTCTCTCCCAAAGTAGTCTTCATTTTTTCTAATAAGACAATCTCAAAATCAAAGCCATTTAAAACATATTCATACCTTTCACTGATAGACCAGAATCTGCTTTTTTCAAGATAGGTATCTGTGATTAGCTTTGAAATCTCCTTTAGATTTCCTGTCATAACCTTTTCATAATTCATACTAATAATCCTCTATTTTTATAAATGCATTACTAAAGCATTCTTCTTTTCTTTCCTATATATCTATTATATATAATCTATCAAAAAAAAGACATAAGCTTTCACCTATGTCTTAACCCTGTGATCCTTCCATATCAACCTTTAATAGCTGATTTAGCTCTACCGCATATTCTACAGGTAATTCCTTTGTAAATGGTTCTAAGAATCCCATAACAATCATCTGTGTTGCTTGAGATTCAGATAATCCTCTAGACATTAAATAGAATAGCTGCTCATCAGAGATCTTTGAAACAGTTGCTTCATGCTCTAGGGTTGAATTATCATTTCTAACCACATTTTGAGGAATGGTATCTGACTTTGACTTTCCATCAATAATTAATGTATCACATTGAATCTTTGTCTTAGCATTTTCTGCCTTTGGTGACTGGTAGGTCCAACCACGATAATTCGCTTCGCCACCTAATCTGGCAATAGACTTTGAAATAATGGAGCTTGAAGTATTTGGTGCTAAATGAACCATTCTTGCTCCTGTATCCTGAACCTGTCCCTTACCAGCGACAGCAACGGTAACCGTCATCCCCTTAGCATACTCTTCTGCCAAAATACAAGCTGGATATTTCATTGTGATTCTTGAACCGATATTTCCATCAATCCATTCCATTAAGCCATTTTCATATACCTTAGCTCTTTTTGTTGTAAGATTTAGGATGTTGGTTGACCAGTTCTGAATTGTTGAATAACGACACTTAGCATTTTTGTGCACGTAAATTTCAACAACTGCAGCATGTAATGAATCCTCAGAATAAATTGGTGCTGTACAGCCTTCAACGTAATGAAGATTTGCCCCCTCATCAACAACGATTAAGGTTCTTTCAAACTGTCCCATTCTTTCAGAATTAATTCTGAAGTAAGACTGTAATGGCTTATCTAGTGTTACTCCAGCAGGCACATAGATAAATGAACCACCAGAGAATACTGCACTGTTTAATGCTGCAAACTTATTGTCAGCGTAAGGAACAATCTTTCCTAAATATTGCTTTACAATATCTGGGCAATACTTAATCGCACTATCGGTATCTAAGAAGATAACACCCTTAGACTCCACTTCTTCTAGCATATTGTGGTAAACAACCTCTGATTCATATTGAGTTGATACACCTGCTAAATATTTCTGTTCACTTTCAGGAATACCAAGCTTATCAAAGGTATTCTTGATGGTTTCGGGAACCTCTTCCCAATCCTTTGATTTCTTATCAGTATTTCTGATGTAATAAGTATAGTCATCAAAATTTAAGAAGCTTAAATCTGGTCCCCAGGTTGGCATTTCCATTTTTTCAAAAGCCTCATAAGCCTTTAATCTGAAATCTAAAACCCATTCAGGCTCCTCTTTCTTCTTGCTGATGGCAATAACAGTTTCCCTAGTTAAGCCTTTACCGGTAGAATAGATACTGGTATCCTCATCATGGAAGCCGAACTTGTAGTCATCCTGAGTCTGGAATAGCTCTTTATTCTTTTCGTTACTCATTATTTTGACTCACTTTCCTCAATGCACTGCTTTAAGCCATTCCAGCCAATAGTAGCACACTTGATTCTATTTGCCTGCTTGCCAACACCATTGAAAGCAACTGCTTCCTCTAGCATTTCTTCATCATATTCCTTCTGGTCAATCATATCGAAATAGTTCTTCATGATTTCCTTTGCTTCAGCAATACTCTTTCCTTTTACTAATTCAGTCATAATAGAAGTAGATGAAGTTGAGATGGTACAAGCGACACCATCAAAAACAACATCCTTGATAAAGCCATCCTCAATCAATGTCTGAACCTTGATATCATCAATGCAGGAATCTGAAGCCATATGAGCAGTGCAATAGGCACAATTATCTGTTAGCTTATGATTTCTTGGATATTCATAATGATCCATAATGATTTCTCTTAGCACCATTGGATCCTTTAATAAATCACTCATAATGACCTCCTTTTTTATAAAATAATATCAATACAATTTGCAAGAGTAGCTGTAGCTAATGCTGCAACCATCTTGTCGATTTCTTCCTTTGTATTATAGAAGTATAGAGCACATCTTAATGTAGCATCTGTACCTAAATAGTTCCATAAATTCTTTGCACAATGATTACCGCTTCTTAAGCAAACACCCTTTGTTGATAAATAGCTGGCAACATCCTGAGCAAAAATAATCTTGCCATGATCCTTTACGTTCATAGCGATAATGCCTGTATCTCCATTTGGATTATAAATCATGATATTATCCAATGTAGAAAGCTTTTCAATAGCGTACTGATGTAGCTCTCTTTCATGCTCAGCAATCTGATCTAAGCCAATAGATTGAACATACTCAATTGCCTTACCCATACCTAAAACAACCTCAATATTTGGTGTTCCAGCTTCAAACTTGTATGGAGCATTCTTTAGAATGACATTGAAATCAATATCAAATCTGGCATTAGAACCACCGCCTAAGAAAGCAGGTTCTGTCTGCTGTAATAAATCATACTTACCATATAATACGCCTGCTCCAGTAGGGCCACACATCTTATGAGCACTGAATGCTAAGAAATCACAATCAATGTCCTGAACATCTGTTTTAATATGTGGAACAGATTGAGCACCATCAATGACAACCTTTGCCCCATACTGATGAGCAACCTCACAAATTTCCTTCATTGGAGCAATATAGCCTAAAACGTTACCAACATGAGCTAATGAAACGATTTTAACGTTCTCATTCATCATCTTTTCAACGTTTTCTACTGTAATTCTTCCATCCTTGTCTAATGGAATAAACTTTACAACAGCACCTGTTGCTTCAGCAACACGATACCAAGGTAAAGTGTTGGAAGCATGCTCGGCAATGCTGATTAAAATCTCATCCCCTGCCTTTAGGTGTGTCTGACCATAGCCATAAGCGACTAGATTTAAGCCACTTGTTGTACCATAGGTAAAAACAACCTCTTTTGGTTTACAATTGATGAAATCAGCAACGATTTCTCTTACATGATCATATGCCTCATCCACCTTCAATGATAATTCATAATCACCACGATGTGCATTAGCTGTCATATTCTGATAATAATTAACAACCTCATTAATCACACAGTTAGGCTTTAATGTTGTTGCACCATTATCTAAATAGACTAAAGGCATTCCATCATTTGTTACACCATTAAGCATTGGAAAATCTTTACGAATCTCTTCTACTTTAAGCATGAATTCTTCACCTTCAATTCAATTTCTTCCTTCAAGATGGTATTAACGTTTTCATCGTCAATAATCTTGGTAATTGGCATCAGATAGCCAATTGTTATAAGCTGTAAGGCTTCATCATAAGATAAGCCTCTTGTCTGTAAATAATAAATCTGATTTTCATCAGGCTGACCTAATGAGCAGGCATGTGATGCTGTAACCTCATTATCGTCGATTCTTAAAATAGGTAGAATCTTACCCTGCGCAGTCTTATCATAGGTTAGTAATCTGCTGGTCTGATGGGTATCACAATTATGATAGCCCTTGGCAATGGTGTTATTTACAACAAGTTCGCATCTGCCATTTGCTAAAACGACACCATAGTTATCAATATGCGCTACGGTATGATGAGCTAAATGGTTTGTCTGCTGATTAAAGCTCTTATTTGTTCCAGTAATAGAAACAGATAATGCTCTAATTTCGGCTCCTTCACCAACCAGATCATACTTTGAATCTGCCTGTACCTTTTCGTTATTCAATTGAGAGTATGCAACGATAGCCTTGCCATCTCTTTCAATTGTATAGCTATCATTAATTCTTACTTCCTCATTATTGTTGTTAATTAACAAGCAGGTAAATGGTGTATTTTCCTTCACCTTGCAATGAATAGTTAATTCAAATGGCTTTTGGCCATTCACTTCAACAATAAGTGCAGCTTTGTTTTCAACAACGATATCTAATACTTCAGAGGTAGCAATATCACTATTTAGCTTTACTGTCTTATTTTCTCTGATCAATAAATTAGTCATTGTACTTTCCTCTAGTATTCGCACCACAAGAGCCTAATGTTAGCTTAGGCTTTTCTTCTCTTTCAAGCTTGATATTTTCCTGCTTTAATAGCCATTCATAGCCTTCAGCATCAATCTTCTTTGCTAAGCTTGCATCACCACTTAATACAATCTTACCATTCACTAAAACATGAGCATGAGTTGGTTTTACTAGCTCATAGAATCTTTCATAATGTGAAACGATAACTAATCCCATTGGATTTGTCTTACCAAGCTCATTAATATTTTCCGCAACAATCTTGATTGCATCTACGTCTAATCCAGAATCAATTTCATCTAATAAAGCCATCTTTGGCTTTAAAAGCTTCATCTGAACAATTTCATTTCTCTTCTTTTCGCCACCTGAGAATCCTTCGTTGACAAAGCGGTGAGCAATCTCACTCTTTAGCTGTAAATCCTCAATAGCGCCATCTAATTCTCTGATGAATTTGAATAATGATACTGGTGTTTCTCTATGCGCATTGACTGCTGCCTTTAAAAAATCTGAGTTAGTTACACCAGAGATTTCACTTGGATACTGTAAAGCTAAGAATAAGCCAGCTTTACTTCTTTTGTCCACACTCATAGCTAAAACATCTTCCCCATCTAAGGTAATAGAACCGCTAGTTACCTTATAGCTAGGATGTCCCATAATGGCACTTAATAATGTACTCTTACCATTGCCATTAGGTCCCATTAAGGCATGAACCTCACCTGTATTAATTGTAAGACTAACGCCTTTTAATATTTCTTTATCTTCAACATTTACATGTAAATCTTTAATTTCTAAAGTGCTCATATATCGCATCTCCTTAAAATCCAGTTAATATTATATCATAGATATATAAAATGTGCTAAATATTGCATTTTTTCATTAATTGTTCATAAATAATTAAGATACCAACATTGATTATAATATATAAATCTACTATAATTATTAGGTCCGAAATTGGAGGTTATTATGACAAAATTTTTAAAGGAAAATTGGTTTGTTGTGGTAATCGCAGCATTCTTCCTTGTTGTATTAGGATACTTTGCTATCGATACAGGAAAGAATGTCTTACCTAGCAAATCAGTAGGCGGAAAAGATGTTGTATATTCAGTAGATGATACTAACGTTACTGC
>DCGH01000015.1:0-10759 GCA_002315205.1 Erysipelotrichaceae bacterium UBA1783 | reverse complement strand
TAGCTGCTTCATCTAGTGATTCTTATACATTCTTAAAGTTCTACGAAGCAGTATTAGATAACGCAGTTGCTAACACTTCTGAAATCACTTCAGAAATCAATAACAACTACTCATCTACTCTTTCTTATTATCAGACATACTATGGCTATGGCGAAGAATATCTTAACCAGCTTGCAAGCTATTATTATGGATACCCTACTTTCCTAGAATATGTAACTTACTCTATCAAGGCTGAAAAGCTTTATGGTGAGTACATTTCTAAAAATGCCGACAAGTTCTATACAGATGAATTTGTCAGCAAGCATAGTCCTAGAACTATCAGCTATTGCTTAATCAAGTGGGAGGATCCAAAGAATCCAACAGATGATGACAAGGCAAGATTGAAAGCAGCTCAGGACGCTTGGAGCTCTTCTGAATATTCAGCAAGCAACTTTGCTGATTTCGCTAAGAAGTACTCAGAGGATTCATCAACTGCATCAAATGGTGGAACATTAGGTTATGTTGATAACAATTCTTCATTAGTAGAAGCATTCCTAGAAGCTTCATTAAAGCTGAAGGAAGGCGAAGTAAGCTCATGGGTTTATGATGAAACTTATGGTTATTTCCTAATCAAGTGTGATTCTACAAGCTTTGAATCATTCAAGAGCGATGCAAACTTCATTTCATCTGTATTATCAGATAATGAGGGTTTAGCAAACGAGATCGTTTGGAAATATGCTCAGGATGCTGGTGTTACATTCGCTAATGACGAATTAAAGGCATACATTCTTAAGCAGCTTGGTGTAGAAAGTGAGGCTGAATAATTATGAAAAATGTTAAATTATTAGTCTTATTATTGGCGCTATTAATGGTCTTATCTGGTTGTGGTAACAAGACAGCTAAGATTTCAAACTCTTCAGAGGTTATCTTCAAGGTTGGTAAGATTTCATTCACACAGGGTGATTTATATGAAACATTAAAGAAAAGTGATACAGCTTATACTGTCATCAATGATGCAGGTGCATTAATTGTTAATGCTGAAGTTCCTACAACTGATGAGTTAGCTGCTGAAGCACAAGCAAAGGTTGATGAATATAAGGAAAAGTATGGAGATCAGTTCGAAGATGCTATTAAGTATTATGGATATGCTGATGAACAGGCTTTATATGATTCTATTCTTACTTCATTAAAGAATACTACCCTAATCGAAAATCACATCAAGGCAAATCTTGAGGATTTATACACTAGATTCTCTCCTAAGATGGCAAAGATGATTTATGTTAAGGTTGGCGATGATGGCTTAGATGCAGCAAACACTCTTGCTGAAGCTGCAATTGAAATGATCAATACTGGTTCAACATTCGAAGAAGCTGCTGCTGCATACTCTTCTGATACTGATTTAGCAAAGGAAGCTATTTACACAGCTGAAGATGATATTGATGTAAATGTAGCATCATTCCTAAAGACAGCTGAGGCTTCTGGCTTATCAAATGTAATTGTTGCTAAAGATAATAAAGGTTTCTATGTTGTTTCTGTAACAGGCACAAGCCGTGCATCTGTAGAAGAATCATTCATCTCTTATTTAAAGAACAGTGATGATTACACTGCAGAAATCGACAAATACTATTTCACTAAGCACAATTTCCAGATTTACGATGTTGAAATCAACGATTACGTAAAGAGCAATTTCCCTAACTATTTACCTGCAAGTAAGTAATAATAAATAAGGATGATCATTCGATCATCCTTTTATTTTGCATACTCCTCAAACATTTTTAATAGCTGCAAGCCACGCTTGTAGCCTTCTTTATAGAAGTCTTCAACACTATATTGATTAACATAATCTCTTCTATAGCAAAGCTCTAATGTAATCTCACGCTGATATCCATTTTCTGCAATTTCCTTCATTGCCTTTGGCCAATCAATATCGCCATCAAAGGGTAATAAATGCTCATCCTTAAAATTGCCATGGTTATCATGAAGATGAATTTCTTCGATTCTTCCCTTATACCATTCTAATTGGATACTGTCATTGAAATTACAATGATTATGTCCTAAATCATAACACAATCCTATATTATCACCTTTAACATTACTAAAGGATGCATCTAAAGCACTTTGAAGCTTTGTATTCTCAAAAGAGACCATAACACCTAATGTCTCGGCATAATCAACAATTCTCTGTAATCTGTTATAGCCGATTGGCCCATAAGGAAGCTCATAGTTTTTTCCCTGTAAATGCATTACAACTCGATCAATTCCTAATTCGTGGCAATCTTTTATATTTCTGCAATATCTTTCTACTAGTGCTTCCCCTTCAGCCTTATCATACCAGATATCATTAATGTTCTGATAGCCTAAATGAGCAAAGTTAATTTTTAAGCCCTGAGCTAACGTATATTCCACTTGGCTTTTTTGAGATATTTGCCATTCTTTATCATACCATTGTACAAAAACAGTATTAAATCCAGCCTTCTTAATAGCGTCGATTGTTTCAAATGGGGTTACAGAGCTATCGTTATCATTATTGACACATACACAAAGTTCTCTCATGATATCCTCCTTAAACAAATAAAGATGCCAATTGGCATCTTATATTTCAATTGGTGCCCGAGGACGGACTCGAACCGTCATGATATCGCTATCGGCAGATTTTGAGTCTGCTGCGTCTACCATTTCGCCACTCGGGCAGCAAAACTATTTTACAATAAAAACATTATTTTTTCAATTTTTATTATTGGTTTTCTTTTATTTGAAGTTCAGATGATTTCATTCTGATAGAATGACCTAGCTGCATTTCCGCAAATGTAGCTGCAACACAGATCAAAAGGCATAAAAATTCCTTGTTAATGAACTTAACAAATAAAGGGAAGCAATATATTAACGCCTTTACTACTCTAGTAGCAGAAGAATCAACATAAATCAGTCTTCCATACAGGAAATATTCAGATAACAGATTCCAAACCACTAATAAAGCTATCAGTAATAGCCAGCTATGAATTGTCGTAGATAACAACAGCTCTGGAAGCAATCTGTAACTGCCAGCAATGACGAAAATTAATGTTCCTATGGAATTTAGTAGCTTATCCTTACCATATACCTCACTATCCAGTTTTAATAATCCTTCTCCTGTGAAGTCAATAATTCCGGTTAATAAAAACGGAACAAAGAAAAAGTCTGAAGTTGTTGGAATAAAAAAGATGATAATTCCTAAAACAATTCTTAGGTTTGACAAGTTATAAGAAATCCTCGTTTTATTCATTTTCATACCTCTTCTTATATATTTATTTTATTTCATAAATAATTATTAATCAAATCATTGAATATAGAATTATAATAAAAATTATTTATTTTACATCCTTAGTTATATATTATAAAATAATAGTAACAAAAAAAGAGTGTGATAAATATGGAACTTCAGTTTATTTTAAGACTGCTTCTTTCGGTTGTTTGTGGAGCAGTTATTGGTTTTGAACGAAAAAGCCGTTCAAAAGATGCGGGATTAAGAACCCATATCATCGTTGCTATAGGTTCTTGTCTGATAATGATTATTTCCAAGTATGGATTTAATGATATTCTTGCTAATGAAAACTATAAGGTCGATGCAGCAAGATTAGCTGCACAGGTAATCAGTGGCGTTGGTTTCTTAGGCGCAGGTATGATTTTCATCAGAAAGAATGTAATTTCTGGTCTTTCTACCGCAGCAGGAATCTGGACAGTCAGTGGTATTGGTTTAGCCATTGGTGCAGGAATGTATTTGTTAGGTGTATTTACGACATTAATAGTTGTAGCTGTACAAACAATTTTAAACTGGAATGGCTTATCTGGTAAGGTTGCACATCAGCATCATTACTTTATAACCGTGGATTCAAGAGAGGATATTAAACGCTGTAATGACTTTTTAAAGGAATGTGGTGCCGAAATTGCTGAATTCACATTCAAGCAATTGCCAAATTCTAATGCAATGCAATTATCCTATGCTCTTCTTTTACCGTTAAAATTTGATGAGCATCATTTTGTTGAATTAGCTACTGAACAGAACTATATTCAATCTATAGAAATTTAATCCAACTTTCGTTGGATTTTTCTTTGAAATAGGCTATAATCTTTTTTGCACATAAGGAGGGAAAACAATGTTTTTCATTTTAGATAAGCTATCAGATATTTTAGGTAATCACAGCTATGTAACAGATTTAGTGATTCGTAACATTGCCATTACTAAGGAGAACTTTAGAAAGATTTGTGAGAGCTTCTGTAACATTACCAGCCTTTCAATTATCGACTGTCCATTCATTGAATTTACAGAAGATATTACTAAATTAAACCTAAAGGAAATCAGCATGACTAATTGTGGATTTGAGGATGCTGATCTGGAATATTTCAATTCATTAGATTTAGAAATCTTAAACTTTATCGATATTAATGATTTAGATTTATCTAGAGTTACCGCTGTTAACAAGGTTAAAAATCTTTCATTAATTTACGATAAGCTTGCTTATTGTGATGATATTTTAAAGGATATCAGTGCTGAGTATCTTGATGTTAGAGGAACTAAAGTTGATATTGAGTATCTTGTAGATAATCAGACTGTAAAAAAACTAGTTACAACATCAACTGATGTTAATGTATTAGCTGCCTTAAAGAGAAAAGGTATCGAATTAAAAATTGAACAGGAATAAAAAAACGGAATCAAATCCGTTTTTTTAGTTGATAATCTCAAAATATTTTAATGCATTATAAACGCCATCTTCATTCAGACAATCAGTAATATAGCTAGCTTTTTCTTTCAATTCATCAACAGCGTTCCCCATAGCAACAGAAATCATTGTTGTTTCCAGCATTGGAATATCGTTGTGTCCATCACCAAAGGACATTGTTTCTCTCAAATCCAATCCAAGATATTCTGCAATACCCTTGATTCCTTTATCCTTACCAGCATCCTTGGCTACTACATCAATACCGAAGGATGACCATCTGGTCGTCTTTACTCCTTCAATTAATGCGCCAAGCTCCTTTTCCTCTTGTTCATTTACAGAAGGACATGCCTGATAAATTCTTAAATCTTCGATATGATCCATGCACTCAATTCTAGGAATTGGTGTACCGATGGCTTGTTGAGCGGTAATCAGTCGCTCATCTACCATATTAACGAAGGTATCGTTATCCGTGAAGAAATTGCAACTGATATTTCTTTCTGTAACATATTTTTTAACAGCACATATCTGCTCTTTTGTTAAAGGAAAATCTAACACAATTTTGCCATCATAAATGCAATATTGACCATTCATATAGATAGCACCATCAAATAAGCTATCATCCAGCATCTTCGTTGTTCTTAATTCTACTAATGCTCTTCCTGTACAGATAAAAATCTTAACGTTATTATCTTTTAGCTTTTGCAGTGCTATTTCCGTACTTTTGGGCATTTCATGGGTTGCCATATCGGTTAAGGTTCCATCAATATCAAAGAAAATAGCTTTCACCTGCTTAGAAAGAATACCAATAATTTCACTTAAATCATCAATATAGTAATCAGCATCTTCCTGGGTAAACAGGAATCGAGTTTCCTTCATACAGCATACAACAGCGCCAGAAGCCCTTGCGGCAGCCAACCCTAAATTAGAATCCTCAACAACTAAGCATTGTTCTGGTTCAACGCCAAGTTTAGCAAAGGTTGTCAGATAGATTTCTGGATTCGGCTTACTTTCATGAAACATATCTCCAGAACAGATGACCTCAAAGAAATCTCTGATTTCACACTGATCCAAAGTTTTTAATATGTCCTCCATATCACCACTAGATGCTAACGCAATACGATAATTCATCTGTTTTAGCTTGGTTAGTGTTTCTACAACGGATGAACGCATAATTTCCTTATAGTCCACCTTAAAAGCAACATAGGAACCTTGGCGATATTCCTGATACTGTTCAGAGGCAGAATCTAGTCCTAAAAGATTTGAAACAAAAGCATGGAACATTTTAGAGCTCATGCCTACTGTTGGCATCATTTCTTCCTTTGTTATATTTGGAAGATATCTTTTAATCTTCTGATATTCATGTTCTAAATAGACAGGCTCACTATCCACTAGTACGCCATCCAAATCAAAAATAACGGCTTTAATCATTATTAGATTCCATCTTCCTCGTCATCAAGCTCACTAGATACTAGAACTGGCATAACAAACTTAGAGATACCCTGAATACCTTCTTGAATTACTCCATCAGCTAGTTCATCAGTATCATCAAACTCTTCATCTGCGATGTTTTTGATTGCGGCAGCTAATAGCATTGGTGTATTCGTACCAGCAACAACCCTTACCTTAGGATTAGCTAATGAAACCGTAACTGCACGATTGTAAGGTGTACCACCTGGAATATCAGTAAATACAATAATATTCTTTAAGTCACTATAGCTATCTAGGGCAGCTACTAGCTTTTCATCCAACTGCTCAGGTGTGATATCTTCAGTAAAATCAATCGCATTTACCTCAACACCAGAAAGCATTTTAACGTTCTTTGCTAAACCTGTGGCAAAGCCACCATGTCCTGTAACAATAATACCAATCATATATTATTTCTCCCTCTTATGTATTTCAAATTCTAATAAATGGCCTGAACCATCATATTCTTCAATGCAGTAATCCACAATTGAATTATTCTCAGAATATCCTACATTTTCAATTTTAATCAATGCAGCACCTTTTTTGCAACCAATTGATTCAACATTTTTCTTTGTCGCGTTGATAGCATTAATAATTCTTTTAACTTTTACAACATTTACACCATATTCCTTCTCAAAGGTTTGATACAAGCTGACACGACTAAAATTGTATTTATCTAAATCAGCAAAATACTTATATGGAAGATAATTCTCCATATACATAAATGGTGCATCATTCACATATCTTATTCTAACTAGTTTCCATACTTTTTCATTTTTTTCTAGCATTAGCTTTGTAAAAATATCAGCATCATAATCAATTAGTTCTAAAGATATCTCCTTTGTCTCAGGCTTAAATCCCCTATTTGACATTTCAACAGAAAAATCAAAGCTAGTTGATACTAGGCTATCATTGACCTCTGGTACACGAACAAAGGTACCCTTACCTCTTTCTCTATAGCAAAGCTTATCATTGATCAAAGCTGCATAGGCCTGTCTGGCAACGGTTCTTGAAATATTGTATTTTTCGCACAATTCTTCTTCAGTACGCATTTTTGCGCCAACCTTTAGTTCTCCAGAATAGATGGCACCGGTTAATTGCTTACGAAGCTGCTCATGAAAAGGAACTGACAAATTCTTATCAATTAAAATGTTCATATTTTCACTTTCTATTAAGAAAGTGGCCCGAAAAGCTCAGGCCACTTAATTTTTTTCTTTATTCAGAAATTACATGATACCTAAGTAAGATAATACGATTGAAACAACGATAGTGATTAAAATTAATACTAAAGTGTTAACGTTCTTCTTCTTGAATAGGTAATATAATGCGAATACGAAGCCTAAAGGTAAAATGTTAGGCATGATTGAATCGAAGATACCCTGAATTGATACATCACCAACTGCAACTAAATCTTCAGCGAATGCGAATGCAACATATGAAGGGATTAAACCACCAACTACCATTACGCCTAAGATACCAGCAGCCTTAGTGATTGCTGCAGAGTTATCACCAATGAACTGTACAGCGTTAACACCTAGCTTATAACCAGCACGTGTAAACCATACTCTTGATAAACCACCAACGATCCATAAAGCAATGAATAAGATTGGTCCTAATACTGAACCCTGACCTGCTAATGAGCAGCAGATTGAAGCTGTTACTGGCATAGCAGTATACCAGAAAATAGCATCACCTAAACCAGCTAAAGGTCCGAATAAACCGTTCTTGATACCACGGATTAATTCAGGATCCTGACCAGCTTCTTCCATAGAGATTACTAATCCCTGTAGGAATGAAGCAAAATGTGGTTCAGTGTTCATGAATTCTAGATTATCATGCATAGCTCTAGAAATAGAAGCCTTATCATCACCATAAATCTTATTGAAAGCATCTGCCATACCCCAACAGAAACCAGGAGCCTGCATTCTTTCAAAGCTGAAACAACACTGTTCGAAGATTGATAAATAACCAACCTTATCGATATCTTTCTGAGTTAACTTACCTCTATTAGATGCCATCTTCTTCGTCTCCTTCCTGTACTGCAGCTACAGCCTTCATCTTTGCTAACTGAATATCTCTCTGATATCCAACATAAGCAATAACGCCAGCGATAATAGCTACTGGTAAAATGTTTGCGCAATTTGTAATATTAACAATTACGAAACCTGCAAATAAGTATGCAACATTTTCTGCCTTTAACATTACTACTAATAATAATGCAAGACCTACAGCTGGCATTAAGCCACCAGCGATTTCAAAGCCGTGAACTAACTTTTCAGGGAATGAATTAACGATATCAACGATTCTGTCCTGTAAAGCGTAAACGAATAAGAAGGCAGTAATTGCATATAATGCTGCAGATAATAATGAACCACCTAAAACGATCTTTCCTAACTTCTTAGCATCAGCTTCATCAGCGCACTTGTCACATGCTGGTAAGAAACCTGCATATAATGTGTTAGTTGCGATACCAATCCACTGACCAACTAGTGCAAATGGAACAGCTAAACCTAAAGTAGTTGAAACATCCTGACCAGTTGTATGGGCTAAAACAGTAGTCATTAAACCAGCAATTAATGAATCAGGTGGAACAGTGCCACCAACAGTTAGTAAGCCTAAGTATGAAAGTTCAGCAACAGAACCAGCAGCTAAGCCAGTTGCTACATCACCAATACATAAACCAACTAGGAATGAAACAACAAGAGGACGGAACCACATGAATACTTCCATGCTCTTATCAAAGGCACATACAAACACTACTAGTGAAATTAAAATGCCCTGAATTAATGTGATTTGCATATTAACAAATCTCCTTTCTTTATCCCAGCCCATTGAGGGCTATTTTCCATTTTTATTTCTTTTCAAAATCCTTCTTCTGATCACCAGGTAAATTCTGAATATAAACCTCAGCACCTGAATTTCTTACAAAGCGTAAATCTTCTAAGTCCTGTTCATCAACATATACATGTGGGTCAGTACTTACAACCTTACCTGTTGCTGGATGCATATTGCCAATGCATAGCTTATCAATTGGTACGCCACCCTCAACTAGCTTTCTTGCAGATTGAGGATTCTTAACAACTAAGAAAATAAGCTGCTTTGGAGAAGCCTTATGGATTACATCGATAGTCTTCTGTAATGAGAAGAAACGAATTCCGCAGCCTACTGAATCTGCAGTAGCCTTCATTAATGTCTGCTGAATAGGGTCATTTGCTGCAACATCATCTGCTACAACAATAAGATTACATCCTACTGTACCTGCCCAGATATTTCCTACCTGTCCATGAACTAGACGGTTATCAATTCTTGTTAATAAAATATTTGGCATATTATAAACCTTCCTTTATTTAATTGTAATGACAATATAACAAATATATGTTAAGATGTCAATGTATACGATTTGATAATGTACAAAAAGGAGAAAAAATATGGCTGAAAAAATGACTATGCGTGACTATGTTGCATCTTGCCCTGAGTATATCAGAAAGAATGTCGAAAACTCTTACGAATTAACAAAAGCTTTAGTAGATGAATATGTTAATGGTGGATATAAAAATGTATGGATTGTTGCTTGTGGTTCATCTAGTAATGGTTCTTATTGTGGAAGAATGTTTGTTAAGCATCATTTAAAATGCGAATGTAAAATCGTTAATCCATTTACCTTCCAGGTAGCAGAAAATGACATCACCGAATCTGACTTTGTAGTAACTGTATCACAGTCAGGCTATTCAACAAACTCAATTGAAGCCTTAAAGGTCATCAAAGAAAAAGGCAGAAGAACTATCGGATTGACAGGTGATTTAAACTCTGATTTCAAGGATTATTGTGACGTTTTAGCAAGCTGGGGTGTTGGCAGAGAAACTGTTGGTTATGTTACAAGAGGTGTAACAACATTAGGATTATACTTTATGCTATTTGCTTTAGAAGCAGCAAAGAGATTAGGCTATGAAACTGAAGAGCAGTATAATGCAACAAAGGCCGAACTATTAAGAGCAGCTGATATCAATGAACAGGTTCAAAAGGATTGGCCAGTATTTATGAAGAAGCATTACAAGAGAATTTCTTCTATGACTAACGCTTATGTATGCTCTGTTGGTGCTAATATGGGTACTGCTTATGAAGGTGCCTTAAAGTTTGGTGAAACCATTTCTATTCCTACTGCAGCTTATGAAGCAGAAGAATTTATCCACGGTCCAAACATCCAGATGACTCCTAAATATACTACTTATATTATTGATGGTGGTATTGGTTCAAACAGATTAAAGCAGATTTATGAAGGAACAAGAATCGTTTCTGATAATACTTTCTTCATCACAAATACGAACTTCAATACAACAGATGAAAATGTATTCTATGTTAATGCTGACGTTGCAGAAGACATTACACCAATCTGTTATTTACCAATCTTCCAGTTAACTTCTGCTGATATTACTGATGATTTAAACAGATGGATTAAGCATCCGTTAGAAGAGGAAATGGAAAAGTATGTTAGTGCAAAGAGTGCCAACTATGAAAACTCTCCATTCTCTGAGGATACTCCTCGCCGCCCTGGTCAGCAGGCTTAAGCAAAAGAATAAAGGATGAGATTGTGTCTCATCCTTTTTCGTATTATAAAACCA
>DCGH01000041.1 GCA_002315205.1 Erysipelotrichaceae bacterium UBA1783 | reverse complement strand
CCTGGTCAACACCAACGCACCATACATCAGCATGATTTGAACATGATTCGATAACACCGTTACCTAAACCACCAGCAACCTGCCAAATAACATCACAACCTAATTCAATTAGCTTATCTGTGTATTCCTTACCTAAAGCAGCATCAGTGAAGCTGTTTGGATATACAACTGCATATTCAACGCCTTCAGCAGCTAAAACCTGGCAATAACCACCGATGAACTGGTTCATTGACTGGAAGTCCATACCAACAACTACGCCAACCTTCTTAGTATTAGTAACCTTAGCAGATAAAGTACCAACAACATAACCTAAATCATCAAGACCATAGTTTACAGCATAGCAGTTAGCTGGTGCATCAATAGTCCAAGAATAGTCGAAGTTCATGAACTTCTGGTTAGGATACTTAGCACAAGCATCAGCTAAGAAGCCTTCGTAAGTAGAGTTACCAGAAACAACTAGGTCATATTCGCCATCTTCGCAAACTTCTGCGTAAGCATTTTCCCAAATAGCCTTATCTGCTGAACCGTTAGGGTCAACTTCTAATAACTTAACTTCAATCTTATCACCGTACTTTTCGTTAACAGTCTTAACACCCTTAGCAAGAGTATCAAAGTATGACTGGTCACCAGTGAATGGTAATAATACAGCAACCTTCTTCTTTTCGTCAGCCTTAGGGCCGTCTTCCTTTTCTCCACATGCAGCCATTGAGAATGCAAGTAGAACTACTAATAAAACAGTAAGTAATTTTCTCATAGTTTCCTCCTAAATACTGTTAATCTATTTTAAATACCCTAAGGCATTCAAAATCACCTATATTCACCTTTTGATATTACTTCAAAAGATTGGATGCAAACTTTAAATGGAATCTCACTAGCCATACCAATGATTGCCTTTTCATTATTTAGGGCAACATTAAAAGTATGACCTTCAAAATCCAAAAATATTGTATCATTTTTAACAGACAAGTTAAAGACATATTTACCATTTGGGTAATAATTTTTGTTTAAAATCTTACAATCCTTTAGTCCGTCTTTTTTTGTTATTTCGACCAGCTGATGATTCTGAATACCAACTGATAAATAGTTCTGATAGTCCTTCATCCAATAAACTAGCATCATATTATCACCTGAAAATTCAAGCTTCATTTTTTCCAGATTGCTTGGAACTAACGTACTCATTAATCCATGCTCATTTCCTTGGAAGTGTAATCCTGAATCATCTACAGTATATTCACCCGAATGAACAACAAAGCCTCTTAAATTAAATAAGGAATCTCCAGCATATCTTGGGCCATATTCATCGATTGGATAATTTCTGAAGTCAATATCCAATATTGGCTCATGAATGATTTTACAATTATGAATAAAGAATTCCTCACCATAGGTCTTTACTAATCCATATCTTCGTATTGTTTTATTAGCTGCTAAAGAGATCCGATAAGCAATCTTTCCACAGCAGCATTTCTCATCTGAATACTCAATATTTCCATCACAGTCCTCAACAAACACCTTCACACCAGCATAACCATTTAATTCAAAGGTAATAATATCATTTGGATATACTAATGGTGAGAAGCTTGGATCATATCTTGAATCATAGATATCGCTTCCTAAATAATAAGAATAGTTATAAACCTTCTCTCCCTTGATACAAAGGGTGTTATTTACGATATCAATTGGCTTATCGCTTCTAAATCCATCTGTTGCATAAGGCAAATCAAATTGATGATTATCCACAATCTCTATACCTGCTAGCTTGTAGGCAATTTTAGAAAACATCTTGCTGGAAGAAGAAATGCTTTGAATATTTAAATAGCCAATACAGCTACTTGAATTAACCACATCATTAATTGGTGTAATCCATGAAGGATCAATAGCTTCAATACCCACTAAAGCACCCATAATACTTCCTACGTTTCCACAATTGCAATCTGTATCCCAGCCAGACTGGTTAATGATGGTTAACGTCTTTGAAAAATCATTTTCTCCATATAGCATGCCCATAATCATAATGCATAAATTTGGAATAATATGGCAGACACCAGGATATTTATCATAGCCGTAATTCTCTTGAATGAATTGTAAGCAATCTCTCCAGTTTTCTTGATGGTTATCATAATAATCCATAATGATTCTTACCTTCTGGTAATATTCCATTTCTGGATTTAAATAGGTTAAGGCTTCTTCAATAACCTCTCTGATATTCTTTTTTTCATAAGCTAAAGCAATCGCTACAGCAACAAAGATGCCACCTTCAATACCATTGCCATCATGTGTGACACTACTTGCTTTGATTGCTAGCTCTTTCGCTAATGCTGGATTCCCCCCAGCAACATATCCCCAGCAATCAGAGAAAATCTGCCCACCAATCTGTTCGGCTATAGCGATACCATTCTGTTCTATCGAACCACTTTCTGGTGGTAAAATACCATTCTTTAAATTCTCATAGGCTGTGTGCTCTGTGGATACACCAACACCGCCCCACCAGAAAAAGCCCAGGTATTCCTGAATATAGGCCAAAAAAGTATTTCCTATATCTTGGGCTGTGATATCATTTTTATCTAATAAACCTCTAACAAAAAATAGCGGTCCATTGGAATCATCATCACTAGCGAAAATATCATAATCAACAAGATATCCCTTCTGACCATGATATACCTCTTCTATTTTTTCACTTGTCCACCCTTCTACTGGCGCACCTAAGCGAATGCCAATATTCTTACCTAACCAGGCCCCATAGGTTTTTAACAGGTAATCCCTATAATTCTCTTTTCTTAAAATCATAGATTCTCCAAAATAAATGCTGTTGTCTCATCTGTTAAAATCTTTGATTGCTCCATATGGTCATCCCACAAGCCAAAGCCATGGTTTGCCTCGTCCACTATGACAAGCTTCTTATTATTCTTTGTTGATAAATGAGCGTAAGTATTCTCGCTCACCTCTACCGGTACTGTAATATCCTTATTTCCATGAACAACGATAATATTTCCCTGGTAATTTTTAATACAATCATATGGATGATATCTGTACATATCATCAAAGAATCGCTTTGACAGCTTTAATGTTGTATTATCAAAGGAATTCCATGCTTCTGCATATCCATTTTCATTAGCTTGAGCAACCATCTTAGAGACACTATTTTCTAAGAATTCATCTCCTCCATTAAACGCATTATAGGAAGCTGCTGCCCATAAACCAATGGTTTTGATTTCTGGATGAAGTGCACTAAATAAGCAAGTTAATCTTCCGCCCATAGAATAGCCAACCATACAGATATGGTCTCTATCCACATCATAGCTATTTAGCATATACTGATAAATAGTTTCTATATCATTGATACAGTTACTGATACAATAGTTTTCAAAATCCTCTTCACTATCACCACAGCCTGGGAAGGATACCATTATACTATTAATGCCATGTACTGCTAAGCTTTCAGCAACCGTAATAAAACGACCACCTTCGCTACGATCTGCCTTAAATCCATGAATAAATAAAGCAAGTCTGACCTTTTTTTCATCAGATTCAACGATTGTTGTGTGTAGATTTGTATTTCTAACAGAAGGAATAATCTTATCAAATGTTTTCATATCAATTACCTCATAGTTCAATTATATCTTATTTAATAACAAAAAAGCAGGAAATTCCTGCTTAATAACGGTTTAATCTTTCGATGTATTGTTTTTCAAGATTCTCGTTGAATTCTCTTCCACCATCAATATTCTGTGATTTATACATTGGTGGAGTAATACCCTTAGCAACCATTTTCTCTGCTGCTCTGCATACGATTGCTTCTAATAAAGCATTTGTAACAATAGCAGACATACCACAAATCTTATAATCCAATCCTTCTACTTCAATGGCTGAATCACCCATTGGACAACGATTATCCAGATTGTAATCACCAACCTGATATAGATTTTTACCTGAAGAATGCTTACTTGTCAATTGCTTGCTGGCTTCAATAGAAGATACTGTAACGACAGTTCCGCCCTTTTTCTTGGCTGCTAAAGCAATTTCAATTGGTAAAGGATTTCTGCCTGAATTGGAAATCACAAATACCATATCATGTTCTCTGACATCTACCTTTTTCATAAAGACAGTACCAACACCCTCTACAGATTCATATGCGCCTAATGCTGGTTCCTTAATATTCTTTGTTGGAATAAAGCCACCAGCTCTATGAGTTAGCTCTAAAGCAGAACCATACGAATGGCCTGATCCAAAGGCCTGGATAATACCACCATTTTCAATGCATTGTACCATAGCATCAGAAACTACCTCGATATTTTCCTTCTGAGTTTCATCGATTTCCTTTAATAATTCCTCTATTTTAGTAAAAACCTTATTCATATTATTTCTCCTGTAGAATTTTCTCTACCTCTAATAAATCATCAATATAATAATCTGCACCACTCTGATCAACATAATATCTGTTTTCCTTACGACAGATAACTGTTGCTCCAGAGCCTTTTGCTGCCTTTAGCCCTGTTAAGGAATCCTCAACAATAATAGCCTCTTCAGGTAAGATACCTAATTCCTTCATTGCAACCTTATAAACAGTACTATCTGGTTTTTTAGGATATCCATCTTCACTGGATACGATGACCTCAAAAATATCATTCCAGCCATTTTCATCAAAAACCTGTCTTATCTTTGGACGATCAGCCGCTGTGACTAATGCGATACTATAGCTTTGAAGCTTTAAATCATTTAAAAGCTTAGATGCATTGTTCATTTGCAGCTTGGCATAATCTACCTTGACTCTAACATAGGCTCTTTGATGGTATTCCTCTAAAAACTCATCAGGATTAGGGTAATCAGGAAACAACTTTGTAAATATCTTCGCCAATTGAGAACCGGCTAAGATATTATAGATTTCATCCCCTAAATCTAATCCATATTCCTCAAACATATTCTTTTTAATGGTTAATGTACGATATTCTGAATCAATCAATACACCATCTAAATCAAATAAAACTGCCTTGATCATTATTTTAAGGTATAGCTGATTTCAGCTACATCACCTTTCTTTGTTACTGTTGCATAGGCACCAGAAATAATGGTCCATCTTGGAGGGATATGACCAATATCACAGCCATAAATAATTGGAACATTGAATTCCTTTAATGGTTCATAGCTGTCTGCCTGTGTAAAGTCAATGAAATCCTCACCATTGATTGGTCTACCGAAAACAAATCCCTTACAATACTTGAACCATCCTGCCTGCTTTAGCTGTGTTAATACTCTATTAACACCAACAACATCATAGGAATAAGACTCCATAAACCAGATAAAGCCATCTTCCTTGTACTTTTCCAAGAATGCATCAATATTACCAAATGGTGTACCAACCATACCAGCTAAGCAATCTAAGCAGCCACCAATTAGTCTACCTGACATACTTACTTCTTCAGCATTATCAATAGCTTTGATTTCTACCTTTTCTGTTAGATTATAACCACTTAAAGCCTTGCCTGCTTCCTTTGTCTTATCCTCAATTTCATATTTTGGATAGCTTTCAAAGCTTAATTTCTTACCTGTGATTAAGTCGTACGCATCTTGCACAGAATTATCCCATCTTCTCTGTCCAAAAGCACCAACATGATTGCCATATAAGGCTGCCATATCAGCAAATACTGGAAGAGTAAATGTCAGATGGGTATTATCAGAATAGCCCATTACATATTTAGGAACACAATGAGATAATGTCTTAAAATCAATATATGGTAAAATCTGATTCATTAATTCTCCACCAGCCACAGACATAATGAAATCAACCTCTGGATCTAAAAACATCTCCATGACATCATTAGCTCTATCCTTTGCTGGGGCACTGGCACATTTAACAATTCCTCTGATGTGCTTTGCTTCTTTTATCTTTAAGCCTAATCTTTTTAGCTTTTTAACACCATTTTCATATTGTGGCTCATATGGATATCCAGATACTCCAAAAGAAGGGGCAATCACCCCAATGGTTCCATCCTTTTTTAAAAATGATGGATAACGCATTTTAGTTTAACCCCTCTAAAGCCTTATTGATTCTAGCTACAGATTCCTCTTCGCCTAAGATCTGCATAATAGACCATAGATCTGGAGAATTCTTGTGACCAGTTACTGCTATTCTGACAACCTCAGAAACATCAGCAACGCTACCCTTATAAGCCTCTGGATTTGCCTTATAAGCCTTCATGTCACTTGTATAGCCGTTATTTTCTGATAAAACCTTAACCTTTTCAAACCAGCCAGCATTATCATCGCTATGATCATAGCTTGCTAGGAACTGATTTAATAAGGTCTTTACAGTTTCATTATCGTACTTAAACTCATCTACGATATTGTAGTTGAAGTATAAGTCAATGGATTCTAAAATCTGAGAAGCATAGATATAATCCTTTCTTCTCTTCTTTAAATTCATACCCATACCTAATGAAAGAACCTGATCAAGGAATGCTTCATTACCAAAGTACATATCGTACTTATCTGCATGGTATGTCTTAACAAACTTCTTTAGGAAGTCCTTCATTTCCTCTAATGAGAATTTTGATAAATGAGTCTTAGAAATATTGTTTAGCTTTTCTAAGTCAAATAATGCACCTGAAGTACCCATCTTATCAAAAGAGAACTTGAACTGCTCTAAATTAGTATCAGGATTCTTTAGGAACCATTGCTCAAAGTTAGAGTTTAAGATTGTCATTAGATATAGCTTTACAGCATAAGGATGATAACCTAGCTGTCTGTAATAATCTAATGATAGCTCTGGATCCTTTCTCTTAGAAAGCTTTCTCTTTGTACCTGTTTCATCAATCTTCATTAAAACAGTTGTATGAGCAAACTTAGGACGCTTAAATCCTAGCATATCGAATAATTCAATATGAACAGGAAGAGTACCTAACCATTCTTCACCTCTTAATACTGTTGTTGTATGCATTAAGGTATCATCAATGGCATGAGCAAAATGATATGTTGGAATACCATCTGTCTTAATTAATACAACATCCTGATTGTTTTCATGAACAGTAATATCTCCCTTGATTTCATCATGGAAGATGTGTTCCTTTTCAGGATCACCCATTGACTTCATTCTTACAACGAATGGTTCACCATTCTTTAAGTGTTTTTCAACCTCTTCTACAGAGCAATCTCTATATTTAGCCCACTTACCATAGTAGCCAGTGCCTTCATTTAAAGCTGTCTGCTGCTCTCTGATTTCGTTTAGCTCTTCCTCTGTACAGAAGCAAGGATAAGCCTTACCTTCTGCGATTAGCTTTTTAGCAAAGGTCTGATAGATATCGGCTCTCTGTCTCTGGTAGTATGGACCATAGTTACCCTCTGGAGTGTGCTCTGCACCCTCATCAAAGTAAATCTGGAAATAGTCGAAGCAATTAATAACTGCTTCTACTGCACCATCTACCTTACGCTTTAAATCGGTATCCTCAATTCTTAAGAAGAACTTACCACCACTCTGGTGAGCAATTCTTTCATCTGCTAATGCGCCATATAAGTTTCCTAGATGGATAAATCCAGTAGGAGATGGTGCCATTCTTAATACCTCAGCACCCTTTGGTAGCTCTCTGGCAGGATATAGATTCATATAGTATTCTGTATCATGCTGTAAGCTTGGATATAATAAATCTGCTAATTTCTGATAATCCATATTTCAACCTCAAATTAATTACATAAACTGACTTGGATGCTTAGCATAGAAGTCTTCCTTTTCCTTTAATTCCTTTAGCTTATGACTAGTCTTATCATCACCCATGAAGAAATAGTTGTCCTCAAAGATGTGATCCCAGCTGAAGAAATCTTCAGAGAAGTTCATATAATCAACAGTCTTTTCAGTTCCTGAAGGAACTACTGGATGTGATAATACTGTCGCTACTCTTACCATATAGAATGCATCAACAACAGTCTGTAGTCTTAATGCATCATCATTGTTCTTATCTGCTGCAGCAATATTTCTTGCCCAGTACTTATTTGCCTGTCTGATATATGTGTCTAAAATATTTGAAATCTGATGTAATTCAAAACGATACATACAGTTTTCATACTTTAAGATTGTCTCTTCTGCTTCCTTCTTTACCTCTGGTGAAACTGTACCGAATGGTAAGCATCCATCATAGTATTTCTGTGCACTATAGAAGCAGCTTCTAACTAATCTGTTTAATACATTTGTAAATAAATTACCCTGTGCTAATACTGGATCAGGTTCCTTTTCATTAGCTGTTGGGTTTAATGGCTTTGGCATAAAGCTTACTGACTTATTTGATAATGCTAAGCCTAAGAAATGAGCTCTTAGCTGTTCAGCGGTATAGTAGTTTAATAAATCAGCTGCCATTGGTGGCTTTACTGCACCTGAAGAAGAAGCCTTCTTATCTAAGAACAGGATGTGATGGTTCGCTACTAAAGTAGGCAAGCATAATTCACCCTTCTTACGTTCTGGCTGCAATTCATGACCACTTTGAGCCATAAACATTGGCATCTGGGCAACACCATAGAAGTAAATATTATCCTGACCAATAAACTGGAATACACCAGCCTCTGGGTCACACCAATAATCCTTCCAGGCATCCTCACCCTTACCATTACGTTTCATATAAGCCTTAGTAAAGCTGATAGGAGCCCATAAGCTTTCTGGCCATACCCAAACTGTTAATCCTTCTTCACCCTCTAATGATGGTGCCTTAACGCCCCATTCAATGTTACCAGTTAATCTGAATGGAACTAGAGTCTTGCCAGTTCTATATCTGATATTGTTTTCTGTTAGAATTGGACAGGCAACTTCTCTATCAGTTAGCTTTTCAAATTCAATAGTGAAGCTTCCACCCTTAATATTTTCTAAATCAGAATGAGTATGCTTAGGTAGCTTATGCGCGATTTCCTTGTAGGTCTCTAATCCATCCTTTTTTACATAGATAACTGGAGCACCTAATGACTCCTTCATTGTTTCCCAAACAATTCTTCTAACGTTTGGCTGACAAGAAATCTTATTTACATATTCAACTAGCTTATCATTAGCTTCAGTTAGCTTGAAATACCAGTTTACTACATCTCTCATTTCTGGCTTTTCACCAGTTAATGTACTCTTTGGATCGATTAAGTCCTCAGGCATGTATTGATGGCCTAAATCACATTCATCAGCGTAGCCCTTTTCTGATTGACAGTTTTCGATTGGACACTTACCAACTACCTGTCTGCCATTTAAGAAGCAATTTGCCTTTGTATCATAGAACTGCTTAGAAACCATCTTTTCTAACCAGCCATTTTTATATAGATTTGTGATAAATTCATTTGTATATTGCTGGTGAATAATCTTAGTATCATCTAAGCCAGAAGCACCAAAGATATCTAATGAAATTTCATAATCCTTTAATGTCTTTTCTTGAGCATCGTGATTTGCTCTTACATAATCTTCAATTGTACCAGTGTAGCAGCCTTCGCTTGCGCACTTCTTTCTATAGCCTTCAGCAATTGGTGAACCATAGCAGTCTGTTCCAGAAACGAAAATAACGTTTTCTTTACCAATTCTGTCTCTCATAAATCTAGCAAAAACATCGGCGTGTACAAACATACCACCTACATGTCCGAAGTGTAACTGCTTATTACCATAAGGCATACCACCTGTGATAATTGCTCTTTTAGGAAAATTAGGACGTGCCATAATGAAAATCCCCCTTTTATAACTAATAAATTATATCATAAAACAATTCAATAGAAACGAGTAATTAAATAGTTGTATAATAAATTATCAAGAGGTGAGCTTTATGAATACTAAAATTGAAATTTTACGCGAAAATATGAAGAAAAATAATGTAGACCAGCTTATCATTTCTGATTACTATAATCTGGTTTATTTTGCTGATATGCGCATTCATCCAGGAGAAAGACTATTAGCTTTACTAGTAAATCAGACCGGTGAAAATTACATGTTTATCAATGAGCTATTCACCGCAAATCAATCTGAAAACTATACCGTTGTTTACTTCAATGATACCCAGGATTCTGTAGAGGTGGTTTCTAAGTATATTAATGGTAATATCATTGCGATTGATAATAATTGGACTGCAGGATTTTTATTAAGATTAATGGAGCTTGTTAATGCAAAATACATCAATGGTTCTAAATTAATGATTCATCAAAGAGCAATCAAAAATGCAGAAGAGCAAAAGCTAATGGTTCAAGCTTCTTTGGATAATGATGCTGTAATGGGCGAAATTATTCCTTTTATTCATCTAGGTGTTACAGAAAAGGATATCTATAACAAGCTAATGGAGCTATTTGAGAAGAAGACTGGTGAACCTGTCAGCTTCGACGCTATCGTCGGCTTTGGTGCAAATGCTGCGGATCCTCATCATGTTTCTGATGATACTGTTTTAAAAAAGGGTGATGCTGTACTAATTGATATGGGTAGCCAATATCATGGATATTGCTCAGATATGACTAGAACCTTCTTACAAAAGGGATCTAAAGCTTTTGAAATCTATGATATTGTTAAAAACGCAAACATTGAAGCAGAAAAAGCAATTAAGCCTGGCATGAAGTTTAAAGAAATTGATGCTGTAGCTAGAAATTACATTGCTGAAAGAGGCTATGGTCAATACTTTACTCATCGTTTAGGTCATGGTATTGGCTTAGAGGTTCATGAGGGATATGATGTGTCAGCTTCAGATGAAGTAGTTATTGAAGAAGGTATGTGCTTCTCTATTGAACCAGGAATTTATATTCCAGGCTATGCTGGTGTTAGAATTGAAGATTTAGTCATCTGCCAAAAGGATGGAGCACAGGTATTAAATCACTTTTCTAAAGAACCAATTATTTTAGATTTATAGAAAGAATGAGCATTCGCTCATTTTTCTTTTGTATAAAATGATATAATTCTTCTATATATTAGGAGGTCTTTCCATGATTACTGTCGATAATTTAAATCATTTTAGTTTTCATTATAGCTTTGTGATGGCTGAAACAGATTACAGTTATGAGCTTAGTAAAACAGAAGATGGATTCCAACTTAGTTATAATTCTATGACTTGTGCTGATTCTGTTGAGGTTGCTCTGACCTCATTACAAATGGAATGTATTCTCAGCATTCTTAATCAATACAATGTTGAAGGCTGGGCTGGATTTCATGAAGAAGACCCTGATTGCTGCGATGGTGATGGATTTATGGTAAAAATGACCATTAGTGATTGTAATATGATGGCTATTGGCAGTAATTGCTATCCAGAAGGTTATCATCAATTTAAAAAGGAACTAGATGAAATAGTTAATACTATAATCAAAGGAGAATAAAATGAACGAAAAAGAAAAGGCATTAGCTGGTATGTGGTTTACTCGTGGCTCTTTAGAGCTAAAGGTGGAAAGAGATCGTGCTCAAAATCTTTGTTTCCAATTAAATCAGTTGCCACCTTGTGAAGAAGAGAAACGCGATGAAATCATTCGTAGTATGATTACTGATATTAAGGGAAGCTATCATATTAATTCCCCATTTTATTGTGATTATGGCAGTCACATTCATCTAGGAAACAATTTCTTTGCCAACTATAACTGCACGATGATTGATGGTGGTGAAATCACCTTTGGTGATACTGTCTCTATTGGCCCCAATTGCTGCTTTGTTACACCAAATCATGCAACAGATCCAGCAATGAGATTAGAAAACAAACAAATCTATAAGCCTATTACTGTAGGAAATAACGTTTGGTTTGGTGCTAATTGTGTCATTTGTCCTGGTGTTACTATTGGCGACAATTGCGTTATTGCTGCAGGTAGCGTCGTTGTGAAGGATATTCCTGCAAATACCTTAGCTGCTGGAAATCCTTGTAAGGTGAAACGTCAATTAGATACCCAAAATCAGGAAAAATCTGTTTAAAAAATATTTTTGAATAATGAATTGGCTATGCCACTTTTTTATTTTATAGTTCGATAAAATATTATTAATTATCTACCTGTTTTTGTGATATTATTATGTAAATAGTTAGGGGGAATAATATGGAAATTCAGGTTTTACAGCCTCAACAGGATGGCGTATGTGCAATCTGTGGTAAAACTCTTACCCTTTTTGGCAATAAGCCACTAATTGATGGCACAATGTGCAGAGATTGTGCACAGCTTGCCTCTGTATGGTTAACAGATAAGGAAATCAGTAAATTAAATGCCAATCAGGCAAAGAATCACCTGGTTTATAGAGAGCAGAATCATCAAAATCTTGAAGCCTTTCATCCTGATGTAATCGTAAAGGGAAAATTTTCTTTATATATTGATACTGTAAATCATCTGTTTACAGTTTCAAAGAAGGATATTATCGATGAAAATGCTGATGTTTTACCTTTATCAGCCATTTCAGAGGTTGCCTTTATGGATGAAAAATATAAGGGTACAGATTGTATTGATGTTTATTTTGAGATTCGTTTAAAGGGTTGTCAGTTTAAAAAGATTCGTTTCAGAGTCAATGACTTCCCAGGAATGGAACAAGCAAGTCAGCAGCATATCGCTGCAAGAGCAAAATCTAATGAATATATTCAAGCTTTCACAACAAGTGGAAGATTTGAATGCAATAAGCTACAGCTAAAAAGGAGGTAAAAGCATGAGCACTCAAAATGGTGGAAGAAAAAAGCATTTAGTTGAAGGCGATGTTAAGGAAATCAAGAAGTCAGCTGAGGCAACTGGTCTAGGTAAGGTTGGCAAAGGTGAAGGATTCCTTTCAAGTTTAATTAAGGCATTTACAAAGAACAGTGAAGAAACTACTGATAAGAAAGAGAAGAGGCATTTCTAAAATGCGTAAGTTATTAGTCGTTTTATTATCATTTTTATTATTGGTATCAGCATTTGGCTGTACTACTAAAAATGAACCAGAGGAAGAAGTATATGATCGTGGCAATTTCTTCAGCTATTTAAATCAAAACTCTTCTTATTACAATACTGCCAAATGGGACTTAGACTCTAATGTTGGAAAACTGGATACTACTGTTGATAAAGCAGCAAAAGCAAAGAGAACTACTATTAAAGGTAATAATAAGGATAAAATCACTATTCTAGTTTATATGTGTGGTTCTGACCTAGAATCGCAAGGTTCTATGGCATCTTATGATTTACAGGAAATGGCTACAGCTACCTTAGGAAGTAACATTAATTTAATTGTTTACACTGGTGGTACTACCAAGTGGGCAATTAATGGTATTTCAACAAAATATAACCAGATTTATCAGGTAACTAATGGAAAGCTTTCTTGCTTAGTAGAAAATGCCGGTACTGGTTCAATGGTTGACCCAGATACTTTAGTAGAATTCTTAGAGTTTGGTAAAGAGCATTACTCAGCAAACCGTATGGAATTAATTTTCTGGGATCATGGTGGAGGATCTGTTAGTGGTTATGGTTATGACCTAAAGTATCCAAAGCTAGGCTCAATGACATTAGATCAGATTGATGAAGCATTAACTAAGGCTGGAATCAAATTTGATTTCATCGGCTTTGATGCATGCTTAATGGCAAATACTGAAACAGCATTAATGCTAACAGAGCATGCTGATTATCTGATTGCATCTGAGGAATCTGAGCCAGGTATTGGCTGGTACTATACAGACTGGCTAAATGCGTTAGCTAAGAATACTTCAATGCCTACAATTGAAATTGGTAAGAATATTGCCGATACCTTTGTTTCTACATGTAAGAGCCAGACTCCAAGACAGGCTGCTACATTATCTGTTGTCGATTTAGCTGAAGTTGCTGCAGTTCTTTCTGATAAGCTATCTGCATTCTCAAAATCAGCAACTAATTTAATTAATAATAACCAATATAAGACAGTATCATCTGCTAGAAGCGGTGCTAGAGAATTTGCTGAAGGCAATGGCGTTGATTTAGTCGATTTAGTCGATTTAGCAAATGGTGTTGGAACAACAGAGGCTAAGGAATTAGTCAATGCTATTTTAGGTTGTGTTAAGTATAATAACACTTCTAATAGTATGACTGATGCTTATGGCTTATCTATCTATTTCCCATATAGCTCAACAAAGTATGTTAATACGATGTTAAATACATACAATAAGATTGACATGAATGCTGATTATTCTTCTTGTATCAAGACTTTCGTTTCTTATCAGGCAACTGGACAGGTTGCCAGCGGTGGGCAGCATACAGCTCAGCAGTCATTCAGCTCTTATAATACTTCACAATACACTAGCCAGAGCAGTGGCGATCTAATCACTGAATTACTAAATGCCTTCTTAACAACTGGTGAATCTCAGCAGCAGGGTTCTCAGCAAACTGGACAGCAGCAGGGTTCTCAGCAATCTAGTGGTGATGATCCATATGCAGTATTATTGAACTATGGTATTAACCTATTATTAAATAGTATGTTCAATAAGGGTATTGGTGATTATGTAGCAAACAACCATTTCGATGTTGACTTAACCTGGAAGAATGGCAAGATTGCCTTAACTGAAAGACAGTGGTCAATGGTTGATGATTTAAAGCTAAATGTATTTATCGATGATGGTGAAGGATATATCGACTTAGGTACTGATTATGTATTTGATGTTGATGAAAAGGGTAACCTATTACAAATTAAGGATATGACATGGTTGGCAGCTTCTACAGATGAAAAGAGCTGGCAGATTATTCCTTACTACTATTCAAGCTCAACAATCGATGGTGATAACATTATCACTACTGGTAGAATTCCTGTATTATTAAATGATCAGCAGGCAAATCTGATTGTTTACATGGACAATGATGTCATTGAGGTTGTTGGTGTTACCTACGACTATGATGATGTTGATGTTATCGCAAAGAATTTATCAGGTTTAAATGAAGGCGATGTAGTTAAATTCTTATGTGATTACTACACATATGATGGCAGCTTCGTAGACAGTTACGTACTAGGTGATGCTCTAACAATCACTAGCGAACTATACTTAGGTGATGTATATGTTTCTGGTTATAATTATCTAGCAGCATACCAGTTCACTGATATATACCAGCAGAACTATTGGACAACACCAATGAAATAAATTCAAAAGAAAAGGGGCTGTAAAGAAATAGATTTTTAGTAATCTATCATGAGGTTTGCAGCCTCTTTTCTTGTGGATTAGTGAATTTCAAACCGAAAAAGGTTAAACATAGCTCTTTTTTCATAAAATCTATCAGTTTAGACCATAACGAAAACATCTCATCATATTAATGAGATCAAATCAGCATGGAAGATAATTTAATCTATATTTCCCGTTATGAAACTTCGCCAGATTGAAACCTATAATCACCATATAAAGCTCACAGTTTACCTTCTTCAGTGAAACTCGTATTATTCTTCTGTAGCTGTAGTCCTGCTTGATGACTCCAAAGGCTCCTTCAGCCTGTATACTTCGCTGCTTTCTTAATTCGATTCCCTTTGACGTTCCAAGATTCTCAATGACCTTTTTATGATAGACTGTCAGATCCTCATTGATGTTGATTATCCTGTTTCCCTTGCCATTATGACATCTGTCTCTGAATGGACAATTATCACAGTTTTCACACTGATATTTCTCAGCTATGTCTGTTTCTCTTTTCCACTTTTTTCTTTCCTCCTTCCTTCCATAATTTACTTATCGTGTGCCGATCCATTCCATATGTTCTGGCTAAATCACTAAAGTTTGGTTTTATATTCATCGTTTTTAATATTAGTAATTCTCCTTCCAAATTCTTTTTCATATACAATTCCTCCTAGTAGGAATTGTACTAAAAAAGATAACCATTTTTGGTGATTCTTATTCCTACCTTTTTGGTTATCTTTAAATTAACATTAATAATACTGAAATTTTTGGTAGTATTGCCAGCAGCAGATGTATGTGATCCGGACATACTTCTCCCTCTATTATTTCTACTCCTTTCCATTCACACAGTTCTCTCAGTATTTCTCTTATATCCGCTCTTTTTTCATTGAAGAATACCATTCTTCTGTATTTTGGCGCAAATACCACATGATACTTACAGTCCCAGGTTGCATGTGCTAAACTATTCGTAGCACGATTTGTTTGATTTGACATTTTGTGTTCCTCCTATTGTGTCTATTCTTTTTTCGTAAGCTGGCGGTCTCACGAATAGTCTAGCACAATAGGATTCATCTCTAAAGCTCCACGGAACCACCACACTATGTGGTGGTTTTCATATACAAAAAAAGAACAGAGCTCATTACATGCCTTGTTCTCTTATATTTTTTCTTTTAACAAAATATCTTCATTATCTTTTGTGAATTCACTCAATTGGTACGATCTGATTCTCTGATTAACAATAATTGGTACAACAAATCCATTTTTAACAAGAACCGACAACCTATTAATGACTGTTTTGTTGGTTACATTTAACGCCTTGCTAACCTCTATTGGGGTAAACTCACGTTTATATTTTTTAATTAGTAGCAATAGTAATTCCTTCTCTCTTGCTCTAAGATATGACAAGCTCGTCGCAACTGATGATTGATTAGAAAGCAGCTGTATGTCGCATACCTTGTTTGAATAAAGTTGAACCATTCTTAAAAAATAATTAACCCAAATCTCAGGATGAGGTGGATTTTCTCTACCCAGATAATATAACGCTGGCAATCCCATTTGAATTGATTCGTAATATTCCTCAATATCATATGCAAAGTATTCTTCCAATGATCCAATGCCATTAAATCCAAACCCGTTCAAATCCAGAATATAGCCAGATAACAATCTTGCCGTTCTACCATTACCATCCTCAAAAGGATGAATGGTCACTAGCTGATAGTGAACTATTGCAGCAACAATTAAAGGATGATCATCGGTAGTGTTCACATAATCAACTAACTCATTTATTAATCCTTCAATATCTAAATACTCTGGAGGAATATAGTCTGCATTACCTGTTTTAGAGTCATATACTGCAAACAGCACTCCTGCTGGCATAGGACCTCTCAAACCGATTTTTTCTTCTGAATCACCCTTCTCCACGAGCTTTTGCACTCCAAGTATTAATTTTTTTGAAAAAGGTTCTTTCTTCTTTGCCATTTCTTCTAAATACTCTAATGCCAAAAAGTAATTTCTTACTTCTTGTTCAGGCTTCAAAAGATGCCTTCTTTCATCATTTTCTATTACCTCATCTACCTGTTTTTCAGACAAAGGGTTTCCTTCAATTTTATTAGAAGCATAGGAACTTTTTTTCTTGGAATTCTTACGCAATTTGTTTGCTACACTTTTCTCTAGTTTCACAGAGGATACACGATATCTATTTCTTTCTATTTCTGTAATATATCTTAATATCTCATTTGTTAAGTTAACCTTAATCATCAAAAAAAAACCTCCTTTCCCCCTATTATTATATCTAAAATAGAGGCGTTTTCTCCACTATTTTTTCACTATTTTTTCACTATTTTTTTTGTTTCTCCTTCTGTTAAAAAAGCAACCGAAGTGACTTTTCTTTAGTTTTTTGAATAGGAATAAATATAGTAAGAGGCATTTCAAGCTCTTGAAAAACCGTTTGATGAAGAACTCATCAAAAAAGATGGAGGTATTTGTATGGCAAAGGATAACGGAATAATGGAACAGTTTTTTGGAAAGATGAAGAACGAGATGTTCTATGGTCATGAGAGTGAGTTTAAGACACTTGATGAATTATATAAAGCGATGAATTATATAAAGCGATGGTTGATTATATTGATTACTACAATAACAAACGAATTACAGTAAAGTTAAAAGGCTTAACCCCTTGCCAGGCAAGGAATCAAGCCTTATCATTATCTTAACATTTTTTAGTCCAACTTTTTGGGTTCAGGACAAAGACTACCCTTCCAATTTTTTAGAATACATCTAACTATTTGTTGTAAAAGCTATTTGAATATATATCCATAAATTTTTCAACAAATCTAGCACTTTCTGAATTCAATGAGGAATCAATAGTACACCGATAAAAAAATAATGGACCAATGATATCGCCTCTAAAATGCATTGAGAAGATAGTCGGTAGATTATTTAAATAAAGAGTTATCATGGCCTTTCTTGGATTTTCAAATATGGCTTTTCCATTTACATCTGCCATAATTTTATAGTTTTCATTGATGCGTTCAAAATACTCTTTATCAACATTGCCCACTTGGCCTGTATATGATTGTGTATAAGTGATATCTGGTTTTGTATATTGGAAAAAACATATTACATAGACCGCAAGGACAACTATAATAATCAGAACTTTTTTTAGCGTATTACTCTGCACCATTTTCCTTTTTCCTCCCAATGATTTCTACCTTCTGAAACCCATTTTTTGTAATTTGTTGTATGTTGTGCTACATAATAATTATAGTAACCTAGCGATGTATTATAAACATCTTTGTTTAAAACAAATCCCATATGGTCCCAATCACCATCATTATCGCTGTCAAAAGCAATATAACTTCCAATTTTTAAACTTTGACTAAATAAATAGTGTGAAGTGTAAGTGCCCAATGCACCAAAATGTCTTACAAAAGTATCTGCATATGTCCAAGAGCAAGAGTGAGTGTGGGTGAAGGATGGACTGGATACCGTTCCACTAACAACAACTTTGTGCCACCATCCTGTGCTAATACTATTTGTAACTTCTTGTGGTAGTCCACCTGCTTCAAGTATTTGGGACATAAAATTTGTACAGTCACTTGTTAATTTCAAATACATTTTGAACGATTATTTAATCTATAGAGTACTGGTTCCATTTGCGTTTAACTCCCTATCTTTAAATATAGTATAAAGAATAGAATAGAAAAGTATAATTCTTATATTCATGCTTAAAAAGTGTTAAAACATAGAGTTTGTACCATGTAGTGTGGCCACACAAGATGGTACAAACTCTTTATTTTATCTTTTTGAGAGCCGTTTATTTTTTTACAGCTCCCTTTTTTATGCTTAGAACTTTCTTGTTTTTGCTAAATAGTAGTTCTTATAGTTAACGATATCTGAAACCTCTTTGATTACCTGGACAAATTCTGGTAATTCAATGCTTTCATCAGATTCAATAATCTGGGCTGATAATAAAGCCTTTGTCTTATCAAAATCAAAGATATCTAATCTGAAGAAATGATTTCCATAGGTAAAGCTATATCTTTCCTTATCGATAGGGCCTAAATTTGGATCAATCTCAATCTTATAATCGTCATATTGTCTCTGATTAATGATTCTATCTGTCTTGATTCTGGTGAATGGAGTAATCATATTAGCGTCAGAATAATAATATAAGGTACTTCCATCCTTTTCTCTTCTTCTGATTCTCTTTTCTGTACCTGGAGTACTCTTTAGGAAATGCTGAACAATATGAGTGCAATCGGCATTGATGCTCTTCAATGTTTCCATTAGACTATCATCTACTTCTACCAGATACTTTCTGAACTGCTCTACTGGCTTTTCCTGACCTAAGAATGCAAATACTGCCTGAACAGCATTTCTCATCTTGATGTCAAATTCAGATTCATTACCGATAACAACTCTATTTGGATGTCCTTCCCAGCTAGCCAGAATAGTGTCATCAACTCTTCTAGCATCTTCAACACCCTCATATCTTGCTTCATTATTTGATAAAGTATATGCCTCTTCTGCACCCTTTGCTGCAGTTGTTAAATGCAATACCATATCATAGTAGCTCTTAGCCTTTTCTTCTGTTGTATCGAAACCAGAAAGAATTTCAGTAAACTCTTCAGGTGATACATATCCCTTATCATCTAAGATACCTCTATCAAAGAAGATTAAAACCTTATCTCCTTCAATTTCATGAGCTGCCTGTTCAAATAGCTCTTCCTTCTTTAGCTGTAAAGAAATACAGTACTTCTGGAATTCATACATGCCCATAGTTGCTGGTGAAATACCACCAGTAATCAAGTCTGTTGCTGCTTCATGGTCAATAAAAACCTTATAGCCTCTTTCACCAAAAATTTCCTGTACTCTGGTCATAAATGTTGTCTTACCTGAGCAAGGTCCACCTGTACAAACAATTCTCTTAATCTCTTTCATTTTTTATCCCCTATTATAAAGCATTTATTGCTTTTTCTAGCTCCTGCGCAAACTTTCCAATATGAACCCCATCAATAAAACGATGGTTCACTTCAAGAGAAAGTCCAATTTTCTTTTTTCCATTATCTTCGATAAATTTACCCCAGCCAATTCTGGTAATGGTATCATCCTTCAGCTTTGGATTATGAATATCAAATTCATTTGTTAATGCTGTTAGCTCAATCCATGGTAAGCAGCTGTAATAGAATAGCCCATCTGTTTCATTGCCCATATCCAGAAAGAAGCTTTGCTGATTACTGATTTCCTTCGCTCTTTTACAATATGAAACAATATCATTTTCGATTGGTAAATACACAATCTTAAATAGCTCTGTTTCCTTATTTAATACCGTAACCGATGGTTCTCTACGATCTAATAAAAACACTTCATCATCACGAACTGTATAACGAAAGTTTTCTACCTTATTTAATGACTCATTAATCAGATAAATCATCGTATAGTAGAAGGAAATCTCATTTTCTTTGGCAAACTGATATACCTTTGTAACATCTACATTAAATGTAGTCATATAAAATGGATGAGAAACACTTGAGAAGAACTCATAGATTTCGTTTCTTTTCCACTTTTTTCTATCAATTTTTTGCATATCCTATAATAAATCTAAATCAGAAGGTGTGTAGCCTTCCTCTTCAATGGTTTCATAGATTTCTTCTACACTTAAATTAGAATCAATAATAATTTCCTTTTTAGCAACGTTGGCAGTAACCACTACCTCTTTAGATAGTGCTTCTAAAGCCTGCTTAATTCTTCTGCCACAATTATTACACTTCATATCCTCAATGGTAATTCTATAGCTGTTCATACTATTTCTCCTCTAAAAGCACAACTGCCTGTGCCATAATTCCTTCTTTTCTTCCAATAAAGCCTAGCTTTTCACCTCTGGTTGCTTTGACATTAATGTTTTTTACATCCGTATGTAATACATCAGCAATATTTTTCTCCATTTGCTTCTTATAAGGAGCTAGCTTTGGAAGCTCTAATAATACTGTAGAATCTACATTACCAATCTTATATCCTTCTTCGTCCATTAGCTTGTATGTTTCTTCAAGTAGAATCATAGAATTAATTCCCTTATTCTTTGGATCTGTATCTGGGAAATGCATACCTATATCTCCTAATCCTAAAGCTCCAATAATAGCCTCTATGATAGCATGCAATAAAACATCAGCATCTGAATGACCTAATAAGCCCTTCTCATGCTCTATTTTCACGCCACCAAGAAACAAATCTCTTCCTTCGACGAGCTGGTGAATGTCTGTTGATTGTCCGATTCTCATACTATTACCTCACAACTAATTTTACCATATTTCTTTCTAGTTTTATAATTACTTGTGATAAAATATAAATATGAATGAAGTATTAGTAATCGGCACAACCTACATTAGTGAGGTCATCTCCATTAATGAGCAATTATCTGTGGATAATTCCTTTAATAGTCGCATAACCAACTATACAACTGGTGGAGATTACACGGTTGCCTATAATCTTGCTGTCTTAGGTGTTAGCACCTATTTTATGACAAGATTAGGCTTTGATGAAGCAGCTAATTCCTTAATGATTAAATTTGATAAAGCCAATGGTATGCTCTATACCAATAATCGCCGTTTATCCGATACACCAAAAAAGGTTTATCTTGTCGATGGAAAAAACCGCTATACAACCTTTGATAACATTCCTTATGATGCACATCCTTCTATCACCGATGGCTTACCATCAGAGTATTTTATGAATAAGGATTATGCTATCGTTAATATTATCAATAGTAATTTTTTAGCAGCTATTCTTCATTACTATCCTAACATTCGTTATATCAGCAATAATAACATCCCTGCTGATGATCTATTATCACAGATTGATGGAATTATATTAGATGTCGATTATGCTAATAAGGTTATTTCTAAGGAAACGGATTATGATGTTTTAGCTAGTCAATTATTCTCTAAGGGTTTAAAATGGTTGTTGATTACGAATAAAGGTGCAGGCGTTTATGTCTTCACAAAGAAAACAAGTGATTACATTTCAGCAAAAGAGTCAGGCAACAAGCCTTTAGGTACTCACGAAGCATTCGTAAGTATGCTTACAGCCTGCCTAGCAAATGGATACGAATTTTCAGAGGCATTATCTAATGCGATCAATTTAAGCAGTGATATTTCCTTTGAAGATGCTATAGAACTTAGATAAACAATAGGAAAGGGGTATTTTATATGAGTTCATTTAAAGATTTAAGAGTTGTTGATAATTTTTATCAGACCTCTTCATTTTTCCCAATGCCAACTGTTTGTATTTCAACAGTGAATCCTGATGGAAGCTTAAACATTGGTTCTTATTCACTATGCTTCCCTTACTACATTGCTGGTAAGAGCAGATACGCTATGATTTTAGAATGCCGTAATACTTCTAATACTGGTATGAATTTATTACGCACAAGAAAATGTGCTATCAACTTCATCACTGATGAAAAGGAAAACTTCAAGGAAGCAGTTCGTTTAGGCTATCCTGGTCCATCTGAAGAAAAGATGAAGGATTTAAAGTTTGAAATGGAAGATGGTATTGCTGATCCTAGTGATCCATTAAGACCTCAGGTTATCAAGAGTGCATATCAGGTATTTGAATGTACATGGGCTGCTGAATTAGAGGGTGCTGATAAGTTTAATGTTGAAGATATTGATGATGGATATCCTGGCCCATACAATGATTTCAATGGTATTACTTCTAAGTATGGATGTCATTTCATTTTATATATTGATAAGATTTTAATGAAGGAAAGATACTATAACGCAATCGTTAATGGTGTTACTGCCAAGGACTTCCCACCTGTTCCAGTAGATTATGGTTATAGAGATTCTACTAATTTCTGGTACACTCAGTTCCCTAAGGGATTATCTATTGCTAAGCCAATTGCTGAACCAATCCCTGCACCAAAGGAAGTTGATTTAGGTTCAATCCGTTTTGCTGCAGATAGGACTGATCCAACAGTTCATTTCACTGATGACGCATTAATGAACTTCGTTAAGGTTCCTCGTCCATTCTTAAAGACTGTTTTAAATGGTTGTGTTGCTTGGGCTAAGGAAAACGGTGTGACTGAAATCACTGATAAGGAAGTTAAGATTATTAACGATAAGAGAGCTCAGGAAAAGAACAAGAAATAAATGACAAAGAGGTTAAAAACCTCTTTTTCTTTTCATTTTTTGATGGTAATGCTACACTATTTCTAATAGGAGATTACTATCAATGGGATTATTTGATTTATTTAAGAAAAACACTCAGTTTGCCGATTACAACGCGATGCTGCCACGATTTGCTAAAAATTTTATTGAAAAGCCAGATGAGAAAACAGCAGCAGAAATGCTAAAATGCTTAGCAAATTGTGATATTTATCTTGTTGTAACCAAGGAAAGCTATACAAGTGAAAATGCAAATTATTATCCATTGATGACAAAGGATAACAATAAGCTAGCAATGCTGATTTATTCCTATGAAGTGGAGATCACAGATACAAATTATACCCTAGTGAAAACAAATATGACAAAAGCAATTTCGGTTTATGATTTTGTTTCTAAAATCGGTGTCAATAAAATGATTTTGGACCAGGATGTGTTAAATGTTAAAATTAACGATGCCTTTATTCGTTACTTAAAAGAAAGAAATAAGAAATCATTATTCTAAAAATGAAAAAGCCCAGATCCTGAGCTTTTATTATCTTTCTAATTGATATAGAAGTTTTACATTACCATTGATTCGGGCACCCTCATCTACAATTAATGAGTGACAGGTAATATCTCCCAATACATTTGCACTGTTACGAATAACTACTGAGCTTTCAGCTTTAATATTCCCTACAACATTTCCAAAGATTTCTATATTCTTACAATTAATATTTCCCTGAATTTTACTGTTGGTGCTGATTTTTCCATCATATATTAAAGAAATATCACCAATAATACTACAGCTTTCTCTGGCAATTAAATCCTTGGAGCTGACATTGCCTTCTATTTTACCATAAACACTTGTTAAGCCTTCTGCTTCCACATTACCAATAACAACACCAGCGATTTCAATAGATGACATTGTTCTGATATTAGCATTTACAGTAGTGCTTTTATCAATGACTGTAACGTATGGATCACTATAATCGATAAAATCAATCATAATTATGCTTTAATGAACTGATCAACGTTTAATACGAAAATTGTTGCACCGCCAACCTTAACCTCTACTGGGAAGGCTGCAAACTGGTTCATATCAAATGAAGCAGTAGCTGGTACGATTTCTGTACGCTTCTTAGCTTCTTCCTTGATACATTCAATTGCTTCTTCAACCTTATCATCTTCAACACCACAAAGCATTGTTGTGTTGCCTGTTCTTAAGAATCCACCAGTTGTAGATAGCTTAGTTACCATAAAGCCGTGCTTGTTTAAATTTGCATTTACAGCTGAGCTGTCATCGTTTGATACAATCGCGATAATTAGTTTCATTGTAATTCCTCCTTATACATTGAATCTGATAAACATGATATCTCCATCCTTACAGATGTATTCCTTACCTTCAACTCTTAGCTTTCCAGCTTCCTTTAAAGCTAATTCACTACCATAGGTCATTAAATCATCATAGCTGTAAACCTCAGCTCTAATGAAACCCTTCTTGAAGTCTGTATGGATAACACCTGCACAATCAGGAGCCTTCATACCCTTTGTAAATGTCCATGCTCTAACCTCATCTGTACCAACAGTGAAGAATGTGCATAGTTCTAATAAAGAGTATGTTTTTAGAATAATTTCATCTAATCCAGATACTGTTAATCCTAAATCAGATAGGAACATTTCTTTTTCTTCTTCATCTAACTGAGAAATTTCTTCTTCCATCTGAGCTGTAATACCAACAACCTGATTGTTTTCACTTTCTGCGAACTGCTTTACCTGCTGATAATACTTACAGTTATCTAAATCAGTAATGTCTGTTTCTGAAACATTTGCTACATAAATAACTGGTTTTGCAGTTAGTAGCTGATAGTTCTTTAGAATTTCTACTTCTTCGCTATCATATTCTAAGCTTCTAGCCATCTTACCAGCCTCTAAAGATACCTTTAATCTCTTTAGTAGCTCATATTCCTTCACAGCATCCTTTTCTTTTGTTGTTAAAACCTTTCTTTCAATTTTTGAAATACGGTTTGTTACAGTTTCTAAATCAGCTAATGCTAATTCAATATTGATAATATCAATATCTCTTAATGGGTCTACGCTGTTTTCAACATGAACGATATTGTTGTTTTCAAAGCATCTAACGACATGTACAATAGCGTCTACTGCTCTGATATTACCTAAAAACTGATTTCCTAATCCTTCACCCTTACTCGCACCCTTTACTAGACCAGCAATATCTGTGAATTCAAAGGTTGTTCTGATTGTCTTTCTTGGATTGAACATTGCTGAAAGCTTATCTACTCTTTCATCAGGAACCTCTACAGTTTTTACATTTGGTTTAATTGTCGCAAATGGATAGTTTGCTGCCTCCACCTGAGACTTTGTAATAGCGTTAAATAATGTTGATTTACCTACATTTGGTAAGCCAACAATTCCGGCTGTTAATGGCATATCTCTTTACCTCTATTTCTCTTCTGTGACAGGTATAATTGTCTTTACCTTTTTCTCAAATTCACTTCTTGGCATTAAAACACTTGTTCCACAACCAAGACACTTAATTCTAATATCAGCACCCATACGAATAATCTTCCATTGCTTTGATTTCTTGCATGGATGTTCTTTTTTCATTTCTACGATATCATCTAGCTTATATTCCATGGATTACCTCTTAATAATTACATCACTATCTAAAACAATTGTTACTGGACCATCATTGATTAGTGCAACCTTCATATCCTCCTGGAATTTACCCGTTTGAACATTGACACCGTAGCTTTCCAGCTTTTTGTTAAATTGCTGATAAAGCTCATTAGCAAATTCAGGTCTAGCTGCATCGATGAAGGAAGGTCTTCTTCCTTTTCGACAATCTGCATAAAGGGTGAATTGAGATACAGATAATATTTCCCCGGAAATATCCATAATGCTCAGATTCATCTTCTGGTTTTCATCCTCACAGATTCTTAATTCAACAACCTTTTTAGCCATTGCATCTAAAATTTCTGGTGTATCTGTATTAGAAATTCCAACTAATAAAAGATATCCATATCCTATTTTAGAATATAACTGGCCATCAATCGTAACACTTGCTTCTCTAACTCTTTGAATAACTATTTTCATATAACTATTTTATACTATTTTTAATAATGTTAAAATATATACAAGGAGATTTTTATGCAAGAACCATTAGCAGTAAGATTAAGACCAACCAAGCTAGATGAGGTTTTTGGTCAAAAGCATTTAATAGGTGAAGATATGCTACTAAGAAGATGTGTTCAACAGCAGCATCTTTTCTCTATGATTTTTTATGGTGAACCTGGTTGTGGTAAAACCACTTTAGCACTTGCATTAGCCAATGAATTAAATCTCCCTTATCGTCTTTTTAGTGCAGTAACTGGAAACAAAAAAGAGTTAACTGACATCTTTGAGGAAGCAAAGCTTACCCCTGGTCTTATTGTCATTATCGATGAGATTCATCGTTTAAATCGTGATAAGCAGGATTTACTTCTTCCTCATATTGAATCTGGCTTAATTACCTGTATTGGGGCTACAACCTCAAATCCATTATTTGCGATTAATCCTGCGGTAAGAAGCAGATGTCATTTATTGGAGGTTAAAAGATTAACGAAGGATGATGTTGCAGAAGCTATTCGCTTTGCGATACATTCTCCTAAAGGCTATAACGATAAGATTACCATTGATGAGGATGCTGTAAAGCTGATTGCAAATCATTCTAATGGGGATTTAAGATATGCCTATAATTTATTGGAGATTTGTGAGGTTGGATGCAATGATCATCATATTGATAAGGCGCTTGTATTAAAGTATTCTCCTATGGCTTCTGTCAATTTTGACAGCAGCGAGGATGGTCATTATGATGCTGTCAGTGCCTTCCAGAAATCAATTCGAGGTTCTGATGTAAATGCTTCTCTTTATTATTTAGCACGCTTAATTATGGCTAATGATATGGATTCTATTGAAAGAAGACTTTTAGTCATTGCTTATGAGGATGTTGGTTTAGCAAATCCTGCTGCCTGTGCCAGAACAATAAGTGCCATTGATGCTGCTAAACGTGTGGGATTTCCAGAGGGTATGATTCCTCTAGCAAGTGCAGTTATTGATTTAGCATTATCTCCAAAGAGCAAGAGTGGTAATAACGCAATTCATGCAGCCGTGGATTTTGTTACAAACAATCCATTACCAGTACCTGAATATCTGAGATTATCTCCTGTTGGTTTAGACAAGGAAGAAATGTACGATTACGATACTCCTAGTAAATGGTATCGTATTCAATATCTTCCTGATGAAATTAAAAATATGGAATTTTATACACCAAATACCAACAGCAACTATGAGAAAGCGCTAGCCCAAAACTACGCAGAGCTGAAAAAGTATTATCGTACCAATAAATTAAGTACATTAAACAAAAAGTAAGGTATCATTTCTGATACCTTTTTAATTATTTAGCATATTCTCTTTATATTCTGCAATAAAGCACTTTATCAGAATCAATGTTGTCAGATTTATGATTAATAATGATAATAGCCAATTCCATACTGACCCAAATCCTTTCATAAGCCTCAATGGCATCAAAACCATAGAGAGAATTGGAATATTGGATAAGATTTTAAAAAAGATACTTGAGTAGTTGAAATTGAAACCAAAGGACAACAATAGAAAATATGCCAATAATAAACAAATATATATGAAAGAAATAAATAATCCACCTTGATTGCTGGAAGTAAATCTGCTAGCAATAAGCATTATGATTAGCTGTATTAAAACTAACGAAGCAATCATGATTACTAATCCCATTAACACATTAGAAATACTAATCGTAATTTCAATAGATTGATTAGATTCAATTAATTCAAATGTATCCCCTAATCCTTTAAATCCATCCTTAAAATAACGAATCAAAACATTAATAATTAATATAAAAGAAGTACAACATAAATGAACAACAGGAACTATAAAGCTTTCTATCACCTTAGCAAAAATATATTGTCTTTCCGTAATGTAAATGAACAAAATATTAATAAAATGGGATGCCTTTTCATAGATAATCTCATTGGCTAAGGATGCAGCAAAATTTAAAATAAGGAAAAAGCATATTGTTGAAATTATCGTCAATTCCATATCACTTTCTTTTTCACTATCATAGATAAAAGAAATTGGCTGGTTTAACTCTTCTATATACTCATACATAAACAGATGATGATCCTTATAGCTTTGCTGAATTACTGTTTGAATATCCCTTTCTATTATAGATTTAATGGTATCTGATAGCTGATATTTACTATGAATAATCCATTGGTCATCCTTCATATGAATAATGACATCATGATCATAATCATCTATTAAATATTTATTCTCTGTTTCAATACTAACAAAATACTGCTGATACTTTTTGGTAGAGCTATCTACGCCAATCATCTCATTTTCTATTGGATTTAAATAATCAATATGAAATAGGATGAAAAAAGCTAAAAAGGTCATTATATTTAAAAGATAAAACATTTTATTGCTGAATATTCTTCTTAAATCAAATTTAATTAAACTAATCATAACGTACCTACAAAGTCCTCAATTTGAAGATGTCGATATGTATAATCAGAAAAGCCCTTATTATTCATATATCTGACAGCTTTTAAGGCAAGTTCTTCATTTTCAAAAATATACTTATTTTTATCTTTTTCTTTATATATCTGCTGGTAATTTTTCAAATCAACCTGTTTTTCTGTGATTATTACTCTTCTTTTATCCTGTAGTAGCTCATTTCTGGTTTTATTTAAAACAATTTCACCTTCTCTAATAAGTAGAAATCGATTACAGTATTGATTGATGGGATCGTAAATATGACTGGAAAGAATTATGATTCTTTTTTGTGTTATATACTCCAGGATAAGACTCTCAAAAAGATGAATATTATCCTTATCTAATCCTGTGAAAGGTTCATCAAGCAGTAAAATCTTTGATGGTTTAATTAGTGATGAAATCATTGCAACCTTCTGCTGGTTTCCTTTGGATAGGCTACTTATTTGGATATCTTGCTTATCTAGCAGGTTTACTCTTTTTAAATAGTATTCAATTAGCTGCTCTTTATTTTCTATTTTTGCTAAAGAGGCTAATAAATCTAATTGTTGATTTACCGTGCAATCATAATATAAGCTTCTTTCCTCTGGCAAATAACCAACATCCTTATACTGTAGTGGTTGATCATCTAAAAGAATGTCACCTTTGTCTTTTAACAATAATCCGGCCAATAGCTTCATAGTTGTTGTTTTTCCACTTCCATTACTTCCTAAAAGAGAAACAATTTCTCCACCTTCGATATCAAAGGAAATACAATTGATAATGAGCTTATCCTTGAAGCATTTAGATACCTTTTTTACACTTAGCATAACTTCTCCTTCACTATCATAATAGTAAAAAATTATGTTAGAAACCTAAAAAAAATAACTGCCTAAGCAGTTATTTCCTTTTTACTTTGTTTCGTCGTAAATAATCTTCAAGCGACGGTTTGCACCTTCACCCTCAGATTCTGTTCTAACATGAGGGAATGTTGATAAGAACTGGTGAATAACCTTTCTTTCATCATTAGTCATCTGACCTAATCTTGCTGAAACCTTTGTCTTTACAACAGTCTTAGCAATCTTGCCTACCATGCTCTTTAGTTTTTCGTAACGATCTTCCTTGTAACCATTAACATCAATTAATAGGTTAATATGTCTTTTGAATTCAGCACTTGCTGCTGCCTTAACAACATTAGTAATAGCCTGTAATGTCTGACCTGCTTTACCAATTAGTACAGCATTGTTCTCAGCATTTAATTCAACTGTAAATACTTCATCCTTAATTTCTGATTCAATGTCACATTTCATACCAATATTCTCAAAGTATTTAGCAATGTAATCCTTAATGAATTCAGAAATATCTGATTGAATATAAGCTTCAATTCTAGCCTTTGCACCAATACCGAATAATCCGCCTTCCTTTTCTTCCTTAACGAAGTAAGTTAATTCAGATTCTTCAACACCTCTATCTGCACAAGCCTTCTTTACTGCTTCTTCAACATTCTTTGCTTCGTAGCTACGCATTAGTCAACATACCTCCACTGGATGTAGATTGTCTTAACAACGTTAATAATTGAATTGATTAACCAATATACTGACATAGCAGCTGGCCATCTTAAACCAATTAAAATTACCATACCAACCATACCATAAATCATCATGTTTGCCTGGCTGTTTGCTGCTGGCTTATCCTTATATGATCTGTAATCCTTGCTATGCTTACGCTTATATTCTGCTGCCCAAGTAGGAATCTTACTTGATAATAGCTGAGAAATAGCCATTAATACGAATACAACAACAATTGGCCAACCAGTTGAAATAGATTTGAATGCTGCTGCAGGAGTAGTTGATAAAGGTACACCTGCGAACTTGCCATTAACTACAACATCAGCTCTTTGAACTGCATAGTACATAGCAATTAAGATTGGGAACTGTAGGAAAGGCATTAGTATTGAACCTAATGGGTTCATATTGTACTTATTGTATAAGTTTTGCATTTCCTGAGCCTGCTGTAGCTTTGAATGCTCATCATCCTTACCAGCATACTTTTCCTGAATCTTCTGCATTTCTGGCTGAATCATCTGCATCTGCTGAGTCTGAACTGTTGTCTTGATAGATAATGGAAGAACTAAAATATTGAATATAATAGTTGTAGCTGCTACACCAATAAATGGAGTAGTATACTTTCCAATAAAGTTAACAAGCTGTGATAATGGATAAACTAAAATTGCTGTGAAGAAGCTTTCATCTAGCATATCCTTCCATGGAGTTAATAAAGAAATAACCTTTTCTGGTAATGTAACACCATTTGCGTCGACATTTCTCTGACAACCAGCTAAAACAAATAAAGAAATCATTGCCATTAGCACTAAAATCTTCTTGTTTAATTTCATTTTTTTCATATTGTGCTTTCTCCTTTAAGTTCGTCCTTTTTATTATAAACTGAATTATATAATAAAGACAAATCATTTTTGTTTTTTGCGTAGTCATTATTGTTATAACGCGTTCTTACAATAAAAATACGATCATAACCACTGTTGAAGTCACTAGTTTCCTGTAACATCATTCTTACTTGCCTTTTTACCTTATTTCTGACTACGGCATTACCAATTTTCTTGCCAACAGAAATTCCAATTCGATCATAATCATATTGTGCTTTTGTGTAATACATAACAAAAACACTGTTAGCCTTGTGTTTGCCAGCAGTAATTATTTTCTGAAAATCTTCATTTCTCTTAACTCTAAATTGTTTCTTCATAGGTAAAAAAAGTTGCCTTAGGCGGCAACTCTCTTATGCAGATAAAACTTTTCTTCCCTTGGCACGTCTGCGAGCCAAAACCTTGCGTCCACCAACAGTCTTCATTCTAGCTCTGAAGCCAGCCATTCTCTGGTGCTTTCTCTTACTTGGTTGGTAAGTTCTTTTCATGTTCCTGACACCTCCCATATTTAATACAAATAGAACAATTGCTCTATAATATTACATAAAAATAACAATTAAGTCAACATTATTTGATAGTAAAGTTCAATTAATTCATCACAAAACAGAAATGCTAAAAAGTATCCCAGTGAAATCATAAGAACAAAAGGAATTTGCCGATATTTACTACATTTTTTAACTATTATTAAAAATAAGGAGATTACAAGAGATATACATAATGTCAGATAAAATCCCACAATATTCATTTTTATTCCTAGTAATGATAAAGAAAAAAATAGCTTTATATCTGCTCCTCCAATCCAATTTCTTTTATAAGCAATTATTAAAAATGGTAAACATAAAACAAACCATAAGTCATCATATTTTATTTCCCTATATCTTATAAATAAGATTTAAATTAATGCTATTAGCTGGTACTTATCACCAATTTCCATAGTTACTAAATCCTGAATTGACATCATTAACAATGTATTTATTAATAAATAAAAAAGAATGTTTAGCTCTCTATAACAAATCAAAGCTAATCCTGTGGAAATCATTAGAAAAACAAATTCAAATACCTTCTTCTTAATATAATTTTTTAGAATTGTTAAATCTATAATTCCAATCATTAAGCCAATAAAAAAGACAAACACATATTTCATAATACATATTTGTCTTTCTTTTTTTTAATCCCTTAAATTAATTTGTTTTTTGTTCTAATACAACCTTAATATCAACCTGGCTTCTTCCTCTTAATACTGTGATTGTAACCTCATCACCAGCACTATACTTATTTAATGCTGACTTTAAGCCTTCATAATTAGAAATTGTTGTTCCATTTAATGCAACAATTAAATCGCCTGCCTCTAAGCCCGCTTCCTTAGCATTTTCACCAACAACCTCATTAATGTAAACACCATAGCTGCTTACACCATAGTTCCATGCCTGCTGGATAGATTCAATACTAGTACAAGAGATACCGATAGAAGGTCTTCCTTCAACATAACCATTTGTTAATAGCTGTTCAGCAATATCCTTTACATAATCAATTGGAATTGCAAAACCAATACCTTCAATATCACTACCACTAGATTTTGCGTTAACAATACCAATTAATTCACCATTGTAGTTAAATAATCCACCACCTGAATTACCTGGATTAATTGCTGTATTTGTCTGTAATAAAGTCATTTCCTGACCATCGATTGTAATATTTCTACTTAATGCACTAATAATACCAGTTGTAACACTACCACCTAAGGTACCTAGTGGGTTACCAATGGCAATACAATTTTCACCAACCTTTAAGCTTGATGATGATCCAATAACAGCTGCCTTTAAATTATCTGCATCAATCTTTAAAATAGCAATATCACTAACAGCATCTGTTGCTATTAGAGTAGCTTCATATTCAGTGCCATCATTAGTCTTAACCTTAATAGAAGAAGCACCATCAATAACGTGATTGTTTGTAAGAATATATCCATCCTTACTATAAACAACACCACTTCCTGCTCCACTACTTACATACTGTCCATAGAATGAATTGTAGCTTACTGCTTCTGTATATACCTCTACAACCTCTTCACTAATCTTTTCAATAATATCTGTAATATCATTTGTTACAACTGTATTGACTGTTGTAGAAGTGTTATTTCCATTTTCTGACTGCTGATAAATTACGACATTCTGCACTGTCTTTTTTGAAGCAATCCATACAGCTAGGCCTGCTGAAATTGATGATAATAATAGAGCAAAAATAATACCACCAATGATTACTTTATTTAAGGTTTTTCTGGAAATGTATTCATTTTCTTTTTCATTAAATACAAATTCCTTCTTTTCCTTAACAGCTTCCTTTTTTACTGATTTCTTTTCTTCCTTATTAATGTTCAATAACTCAATATTCTTATCTTCATTAATTTCTTCTTTTAATTCTTCAGATTCCTCTAAAGCCTCTTCTTCTTTTTCTTCTATTGACTGCTCAGCTTCCACTGGTTTAGAAGGTAAAACCTCCTCGTTGTTTTCAGTATCATTAAGTGGAGTAGTTTCAATTTTTTCTTCCATCTTTACTACTTCTTCGGATGAAAGGTCTTTTTCTTCGTTTTCATTTACATTGATTTCTTTTTCTTCCATAAATCAAAACCTCCTTGTAATAATATCGTAGTATTATTATGTGAAAAGTGAATGGAATTATTTTGAAGTATGCTTGATTTTTCTAGCATTTTTTATAGAAATAATTATTGCTAATAATAATGAAGAAATACCCGCAACTGCAGCACTTATGCCAATCTGATTCTGATACTGTTGCCAGAATGTTTTCTCTTCAGTGACAACTGGATAAACAGGTAGAATAAATCTCTGCATTGTTTTTTCCTTTAAATCATAACTATACAATATCTTATTTCCTTCTTCATCTAATAAGTAAAGAAGTCTGAATTCATTCATATTGTTTGCTCTGCTTGTCCAGGTTTCATATCTTACATTATCAATATAAGTATATGAATGCATATATTGTTCATCTAAATAGCAAAAATCATCATAATTAAAATCTAGTGCTATATATTTCTTTCCATCAAATTCCACTGGTTTATATAAACACAAAATACTATTTGTTTCTTTTTCATAAATATAGAAATCCTTATTATTTTCCTCATCAGCTAAGTAAATAAGATTAATTCCTTTAGATGTAAAAATAGTAGCTTCCTTATCCTCAATTGTGATTTTTTCTTCCTCAAAGCCTTCTGGTGCTTTTACCTTATCTAAATTTTTCACAACACCATATTTATTATCATTAAAATAAATATCTGGCTTCTCTTCTACATAAATTCTAATTTTATATGCCTGTTTAGATCCATCCTCAGCAGTACATGTAAAGCTGATTTCATTCCATCCTTCTACTACATCAGTAGCAATAGAGCTTAATGTTGCTTTAGAACTTGCTGCAGTAGCCTTAATATTAACCTTTTCAGTTCCATTTGGTGCATAAACAGTGTATTCTGTTCTGCTACTATTGAATTCTTCTTCAAATTTTAATCCCTCAATAGATAAGCTACCTAATAACTTTACACTTGATTTTGTTGGTTCAGCTGTACCTGATGGTACATTTGGGCTTGTTTTTTCATAAACCTTAACAGTTATCGTTCTAGAAAAGCTATGATCCTTTGTATCTGAGTAACCAGCCCAGGTACCACTAATTGTTACTGTTGCTGTACCTGCTTTAACTCCTTTTATTGTAAAAGTCATAGAACTGCTATCAACCCATTGACTAGATACATTAACAGAAGCCACATTTGTATTTGAACTACTTACATTAACTCTTCCCGCACCATTTGAAATGGTAACTTTTATGGAAGTAGATGCTCCTTCATATACACTAACAGAAGTAGATCCAGAGAAAGAAATACCATCTGCCTTTATCACTTGACCAAAAAGGCTAAACACTACTAAAACAGATAGAATTGATACTAATATTCTTTTCATTTTTTAATTAATTTCCTCCATTCATAATAATGTTCTTTACTAATACATAATCTACTGGAGATATGTTATTGTCTTCACTCATATCTGCAGCAATCTGTTTACACTCATCTAATGTTGATGTACCCATAATGTGATTCTTTATTAATACATAATCCACAGGACTAATATTTCCATCACCACTGACATCTCCCTTTATAACAATACTAAATGTCATAGAATCTCCATTAATTGAAATAGTTAGCTTTTGTGCTGTAGCCAATAATGAATCCTGTTTTAATTCTTCATTTTCACTGTTATATACCTTTGCTGTATATTCACATCCATTTTCTTCGATATACTTTGTAATGATTTCATATAATGTTCCAGCTTTAAATCCTAAAACATTATTTTTACTTTCAAACAATTCAAAATGATAGAAGAAATCATTAACAGCACTAACTACTTCATCATGATAAGATCCTGATGAACCTGATCCACTTCCTGAACCTCCTTCATTTCCTGAACCACCTGGTGTTGGATCAACAGGATTTTCTGGATCTGGATTCTCTGGGGTTTCTGGATCTGGAATTGTTGGATTTGCTGGCGTTTCATTTGTTCCGTTTGGTAAATATGTTTTAGATGGCATATTTAAATAAACTGGAATTGTAAATGTAATTTCATTTTCTAAGCAACCTGCATTTTTATAGGCTTTAAATATTGAACCTGATTCAGAGAATGCAGCTCTTATATTAGTCTGATATTGATGCCAATATTCTTTTGTTACATAGTTAAACTTTTGAGCATATAAAGTGTCCTGACCTTCTGAAATATAACCATCCGCAATCCATAATGCTCCACCTGTAATTGCTTTTTGCTGATCTGTCCAAGGTCTTTTATATGAGGTGTTTGTTCCATTTTCTCCACCATTTGCATAAATTAATCCCTTTTTCCAGTTATCAGCTCCACTTGTTGCTCCAATATTAAAGAAATTATATAAAGAAGAATAAGTCTTCCCATTATAAGTGAACTCTGCACCAGTTACAGCAGCACTTCCACTAGTACCCTGCTCATATCTTGCTTTTGTTGCCAGATAGAAAGCTGATACATCTGCTTCCTCTGCTGCATCATAGAATATTTGAGCATAGCTCTTCTCTTCACCATCAATTGTGACACTACCACTCATAAATGTATTCTTTAAAATAGTCTGAATTGTATTTGGGGTCTCTGTTTCTGTAAATGATAATTTAACAAACTGAAAAATATCCTCTTCATTTAAGAAATTTCTTGGATCCATAAAATATTCAATTGTTTCACTATTTGCCTGATACCAGCTTGTTCCATCCAATGGAATATATTGTCCGGTTGATGGATTATAGCATCCGTCAGCTTTACTTCTTAAATATTCATTACTTCCATCAATTAAGCTTCTTCCAATAACATTTTCAGCTTTTAGAATCGTTGCCCACTCAATATTTGTATGACAAGCAACAAATTTCCATGTTGGATGCTTAGTATGTAAATATCTTAAATAATTCAAATAGCTTGCAGGGAAATTCTGCTCACTGATTTCTTTCTCAAAATCTTCATCGTATTCATAATAATAAAGTAAAACAAAATCTTCTCTAACCCAGGTTTCATATTCTTTATCATTAATAATCTTAATAACCTTATACCAAAGCTCTCCACTACTATTTGTTTTTTTACCAATTACTTCTAATACTTCATTTAATGTATAGTACTGGTATTTTCCATCAACAGATAATTGAGCATAAGATGTAGAAGGACCAGTTCTAATCTTTGTATTACTATATAGGATTTCCAGATAAAGCTTATCGCTTGTGTTTGTTTCTGCTTTTACACTATTAAAACTGCTGGCACTAAGAACTAGCATTAATACTGTTAATAATGTAACTAGCATTTTTTTCATAAAGTCGATACTCTCCTATCATAGTCATTATAGCACATTCTTTTATTTTCCACATAGTTGAAAACCTAGTTTTCCACAGTGGTGGATAAAGTGGACAAAATCCATATTTTCCGATTTTTATTCTATTTTTCACCTATTTTTTTGTGGAAAACCTATGTGAATTATTCATAAACTATCCACATTTTCCACTTTTTTCCACAATTAATCTATTTTTATCCACAAAATGAAATTCGTGGATAATGGTGGAAAACTCAAAAAATATTAATATTTACTATATTTTTAAATACTTTTGAATTGTTGATAACTTAAAACGAACATAAATTCTTATAGAAATTTTACTGTCAACATAATAAAATATACATACTCGTTTATGGGAGATGAAAATATTATGAATGAAGCATACGATTTGTTATGGAGACAAATTACAAATATACTACGCAAAAATGTAAATAAAGACTTCTTCAATTATTTCAATAATACTTCTTTAGTTGAGTTAAATGAGAATAAAGCAGTAATTACAACAAATACTTTAATTAATAGCTTAATGCTTAGTAGTGAAAAACAGATTATATCTGATGCCTTTGAACAACTATTTAATTCAAAATTTGAAATTGATATTGAATATATTGAAAATTATAAGAGAAATATTTACACAGAGACTATTTTTGAGGAATTTAATGATAATTTATCAGATGAATTTACATTTGATAATTTCATTGAAGGACCATCTAATCTTGAAGCAAAAACAGCAGCTTTAGCATGTGCTACTGCTCCTGGTAACAGATACTATAATCCATTAATTATTTATGGTAATTCTGGTTTAGGAAAGACCCATCTTTTAAATGCGATTGGTAATTTTATTAAAAAGAATGAAAATGAAAGTAAGATTCTTTATATCTCAAGTAGAGATTTTGTTAATGAGGTTGTTAAGGCATTAAAAGATAATACAATTGATGACTATAAGAATAAGCTTAATACCTTAGATGTTTTATTAGTTGATGATATCCAGTTCTTATCTGGTAAAGAAAAATCTAATGAGATTTTCTTCGATATCTACAACGAATTATTCAATAACAGAAAGCAGGTAGTTATCACCTCTGATAGATTACCATCTGAAATTAAGGATATTCATGATCGTTTAAAAACAAGATTTTCACAGGGATTATCAGTTACTATTACATCATTAGAATATGAAACAGCTTATAAGATTTTACAGTCAAAGCTTTTACAGCACAATATTGATCATGTAGATAATGATGTTATCGGTTTTTTAGCTACTAATTTCAGAAGTGATGTTCGTCAGCTGGAAGGTTCTTTAAATAGAATTATTTTCTATGCGACTAATTTCTCTAAGGATCCAAATAAAAATATTGATTTAGAGCTATGTACTGAAGCATTTAAAGGTCAACAGGCAATCATAATTGATTCCCAAAGACCATTAGAAATCGGTTCTATCATTAAAGCAGTCTGTGATTATTATGGATTAACCAAGCAACAGATTATTTCTAAATCCAGAACCAAGAATATTGCTACAGCAAGACATATCGCAATGTTTTTATGCCGTAAGCATTTAGATGAATCCTTTGATAAGATTGGTGAGGCATTTGGTGGTAAAGATCATACAACTGTTATGTCTGCCTATGAAAAAATTGAGAAGCTTGTTAGAGATGATGATGTATATAAAAAGATTATTTCTGACATAGAAAATGTATTTATTAAAAAGTAATTAACAATTAACTAACAACTTATCACTATTTTATTCTCATATAAAAAATGGTAAAATATTAGTAAGTATCGTGGAATTTTGAGTTTGTCCACTTTTCCACCATACTAATAATGATTGTTATAACTTAATTTAAAAAAATAAAGGAAAGGGGCCAACTCCATGTATTTTAAAATTAACAAAAAGGTTTTAATTGAAAACATCAACATAGCTTTAAGAGCAATTTCAGTAAATTCACCTTTACCTGTTCTTCATAACATTAAGCTATCAGCAAAAAATGATTGTTTAGAGCTAACAGCTTCAGACAATAACATTTCAATTAAATCTACTATTATAAATAATGAAGACTCAAATCTTCAGATTATTAATGAAGGCGACATCCTATTAGATGGAAAGTATATTGCTGATATGGTTAGAAAGATTGATTCTGAGGTTGTTGAGGTAGAAATCTTAGATGGTTGTCTAACAAATATTAGAGGTATGGCAGTAAGCTTTGAATTAAATGGAATTTCAGCTACAAATTATCCATTAATTGATTTCACTAAGCCTGAAGAATCATTTGATATAAATGCAGAAGAATTAAAAAATATTATTAATTCTACATGCTTTGCTACAAGTGATAAGGAAACAAGACCTGTTTTAACTGGATTAAATCTAAATTGTGATGATGTTGTATTAACATGTGTTGCTACAGATTCATTCAGATTAGCTCAAAAGAAGGTTAGATTAAATGAACCTCATAAGTTCAATATTACAATTCCAGCAAGTAGCTTAAATGATATTTCTAAGATCATTACTAATAATGAATCAACAATCAATGTTTCATTATCTGACAAGAAAGCATTATTTGTGATTGATAATGTATTAGTTCAGACAAGATTAATTGATGGATTATATCCAGAAACCAGCAAGCTAATTCCTAGTGACTTTGCATATGAATTAAATATTGATGCAAGAGATATCTTAAATGCTTTAGATAGAGCAAGCTTCATCAAAAATGAAGGTATCTATTTAGTAAGAATGGAAATGAGCGAAAATGAAATTGTTGTCACAAGTAAAAGTAGCGCTGTAGAATCAGAAGAAAGAATTGTTCCAACTTCATATACTGGTGAACCTTTAACAATCTCATTTAAGGGAAATTATGTATATGATGCCATTAGAGCATTAAATGCATTCAAGGTTAAAATTCAGTTTGGAGGAAGTCTTAAGGCCTTTGTTTTAAGAGGTGCTGAGGATGAGGATCTATTACAGTTAGTAGTTCCAATCAAGACTTATAACTAATTATTAAAAAAAGAGATAAAAAATAAAAAAAGGCCTTTTATTTTAAGTATTAGGCTTTTTTTATGCCTTGTGCTATATTTTATATTTTTTATAAAAAATCAAATACACGCAATTTAAATGGGTAATTTAAGCATTTTTGTGATATAATATATGTGTAGGAGAGTGCGTTTCCAGGAGGTTTTTATGGTAGTAAAGATTACAACAGATTATATTGAACTTCAGCAGTTATTAAAGCTAACAGATTGGATTTCAACAGGCGGAGAAGCTAAGATTGCCGTTAAGAAATTAGATATTAAGGTTAATGGTGAAAAAGAAGATAGACGTGGAAGAAAGATCTATCCAAATGATAAGGTGGAAATCCAGGGAAAGAAATACGAGGTAACTAAATAATTATATGTTTATTGAAAGTGTAAAGCTAAGAAACTTTCGAAACTATAAAAGCCAGAATATTGAATTTAAAAATGGAATGAATCTATTACTTGGTTCTAATGGTGTTGGAAAGACAAATTTATTAGAATCAATTTATTTATTATCCACTACCAGAAGTCATAGAAATGATGATGAAAAGGATATTATTTCCTTTGGTGAGGATTTTGCAGCAGTAGAAGGTGTTGTAAACAGTAATAATAAAAAGGATAAATTAGATATCATTCTACATAAAAATGGAAAAACTCTAACAGTTAATAGTGTTCCAGTAAAAAAGAATTCTGAATTTATTGGAAAACTGAATGCTGTATTATTTTCTCCTAGTGATATGGATTTATTTGATAGCTCACCAAGAGATCGTCGAAAGCTGATTGATATGGAATTAGGAAAGCTATCAGCTAGATACATGGCAAATTTATCAAATTATTTAAAATATTTAAAGCAACGTAATGCTTATTTAAAGAATGGAAATATTGATGATTTAATGTTAGAGACATATACAGAAATGCTATATGATTGCCAAATTAATATTATCAAAGAAAGAAAGGCTTTCATTAATTCTTTAAATAACTATTTATCATATTTTTATAATGAGATAAGTGGATCAAAAAATAATCTTCAGATGGTTTATAAGTCTTTTGTTAAGGAAAAAAATGATGAACAGTTAATGAAGGATGAAATGAAAAATATCTATAGTAATTTAAAGGATAGAGATATAGTTACTAAGATGACAAATAACGGTGTTCATCGTGAGGATTATGAATTCTATTTGAATAATATGAATGTAGCTAAATTTTGTTCTCAAGGACAGAAAAGAATGGTTATTTTGGCTATAAAGCTATCAATTGTTCAAATTATTTATCAGATTAAAAGAGAATACCCAATTCTTCTATTGGATGATGTATTCTCTGAATTAGATTCTGATCATAGAACCTGCTTGTTAAGGTTATTACCAAATAGTGTTCAGACAATAATTACTACTACTGATATTAGAGAGGTAAGCTTAATAAGAAAGCAGGATGTTAATATTATAAATATTGGGAAAGGAATGAATAATAATGGATAACGAAGTAAGAAAAGATGATTATTCATATACCTCAAACGATATACAGGTTCTTGAAGGATTAGAAGCTGTTAGAAAAAGACCAGGTATGTACATTGCGACTACCTCAGAAAAAGGTCTACATCATTTAGTTTGGGAAATCGTAGATAATTCTATTGATGAAGCTTTAGCAGGCTACGCAGATAGAGTTATTGTTAAGATTGAGAAGGGTGATATTATCACTGTTATTGATAATGGTAGAGGTATGCCAGTTGGTATTCATGAAAAAACTGGAATTTCTACTGTTGAAACTATCTTTACTGTATTACATGCCGGTGGTAAATTCGGTGGTGGAGCATATAAGGTATCTGGTGGTTTACATGGTGTTGGTGCATCTGTTGTAAATGCCTTAAGTACCTTTGTTGAGGTTACAGTTAAGATTAGTGGTAAGGTTTATTTTGTTAAATTCTCAAATGGTGGTAAGGTTGAACAAAAATTAAAAGAAATTGGAAATTGTTCAGAACATGATCATGGAACAACGGTCCGTTTTAAACCAGATCCAATCATTTTTACAGAAACAACAGTTTATAACTATGAAACAATTCATGACAGATTGAAGGAATTAGCATTCCTGAATCCATTCTTAACTATCGAATTATATGATGAAAGAGATGAAGAAAATCTAAAGCATGAGGAATTTGAATATGAAGGCGGTATTTCAGAATATGTATCATTCTTAAATGAAAATAAGAGAGTACTATTTGAAAAGCCTATTCATATTAAAGGTAATGAGGGAGACATTGCTTGTGAAGTAGCTTTCCAATATAACGAAGGATTTTCAAGCAACATTTATTCTTTCTGTAATAATGTAAACACTCATGAAGGTGGAACACATGAGGAAGGTTTTAGAAATTCATTAACAAGAGTAATCAATAGCTATGCTAAAGAGCATAATTTAATGAAAAAGGATGAGGATCCTTTAACTGGTGATGATGTAAGAGAAGGTTTAACTTCAATTATTTCAGTAAAGCATCCAGATCCACAATATGAAGGACAAACAAAGACAAAGCTAGGAAACAGTGAGGTTAGAAGAATTATGTCTAACATTTTCACTGAGCAATTTGATCGTTTCCTATTAGAAAATCCAAATATTGCAAAAATTATTGTAGAAAAGGCAGTATTGGCTTCTAAGGCAAGAATGGCAGCAAAGAAGGCTAGAGAATTAACCAGAAAGAAAAATGGTTTAGAATTCACTAATATGCCTGATAAGCTGGCAGATTGCTCAAGCAGAACACCTGAATTAAACGAAATCTATATCGTCGAGGGAGATTCAGCCGGTGGTTCAGCAAAACAAGGTAGAGATCCTAAGCATCAGGCAATCCTTCCATTAAGAGGTAAAATCTTAAATGTTGAAAAGGTTAGAGAGCATCAGGTATTAGATAATAATGAAATTAAGAGTATGATTACCGCATTTGGATGTGGATTTGGCAAGGAAATTGATATTTCTAAGCTAAGATATCATAAGATTGTTATCATGACCGATGCCGATGTCGATGGTTCACATATCAGAATTCTATTATTAACATTCTTCTACAGATATTTAAGAGAAATTATTGAAGGAGGCTATGTATATGTAGCACAGCCACCTCTATATAGAATTCAAAAGGGTAATACAATTAAGTATGCTTATACAGACCAGCAGCTTGAGGATATCAAGAAGGAATTTGGTGAAAAGGTAAGCTTACAGCGTTACAAGGGTCTAGGTGAAATGGATGCACAGCAGTTGTGGGAAACAACAATGGATCCAGAATACAGAACATTATTACAGGTAAATATTGATAATGCAATTGAAGCAGATAAATATTTCTCTATGCTAATGGGTGATGAGGTAGAACCAAGAAAGAACTACATCATGGAAAACGCTCATTTCGTTCAGAACCTGGATATTTAATTAGGAGGTAGTAATTATGAGTGATGAAATTTTAAATGAAGAACAATTAATTAATGCTTCTGAAGAACAACAGAGTGAAACCTACGATAAGATTAAATATATTAATATTTCTCATGAAATTAAGAATTCATTCTTAGATTATGCCATGAGTGTTATCGTAGCAAGAGCTTTACCAGATGCAAAGGATGGAATGAAGCCAGTTCAGAGAAGAATTTTATTTGGAATGAATGGCTTAGGAAACTATGCTAATACACCTTACAAGAAATCAGCAAGAATTGTTGGTGAAGTAATGGGTAAATATCATCCACATGGTGATAGCTCAATTTATGAAGCAATGGTAAGAATGGCACAGCCATTCTCATACAGATATCCATTAGTTGATGGTCATGGTAACTTTGGTTCTATTGATGGCGATGGTGCTGCTGCACAACGTTATACTGAGGCTAGAATGGCAAAAATTTCAATGGAATTATTAAGAGATATTCAAAAGAATACAGTTGATTTCATTGATAACTATGATGGAGAGGAACAGGAGCCAGTTGTATTACCAGCTCATTTCCCAAATCTATTAGTAAATGGTACTACTGGTATTGCGGTAGGTATGGCAACAAATATGCCATCTCATAACCTTGGAGAGGTTGTAGATGCTATTGATGCTGTTATTGATAATCCTGATATTACAGTATTAGAGCTAATGGAAAAGCATTTACCAGGTCCAGATTTTCCAACAGGTGGTATGATCCTTGGAAGAAGTGGAATTAAGAGAGCTTATGAAACTGGTAAGGGAACAATTTATATCAGATCTAAGGCTGAAATCGTTGATTTACCTTCAGGAAAACACGAAATCCTAATTACGGAAATTCCTTATGGAGTTAATAAATTAAATATGGTTAATTCAATTAAGGAAATGGCTAGAGATAAGGTCATTGAAGGAATTGCAAATGTTGTAGATGAATCAAATAAGGATGGTATCAAAATTATTATTGAAACCAGAAAGGATATTCAGCCAGAGGTATTATTAAATCAGCTATATCGTAAGAGTCAGCTACAGATTTCTTATGGTATTAATATGCTTGCTTTAGTAAATAACTCACCAAGAGTTCTAGGATTAAAGGAATTAATTCAGGTATATTTAAATCACCAGATTGAAATTATTACCAGAAGAACTCAATTCGATTTAAATAAAGCATTAGATCGTGCTCATATTTTAGAAGGATTAAGAATAGCTGTTGATAATATTGATGAAATTGTTGATATTATTAAGACTTCAAAGAATGATGAAGAAGCTTCATCAAGAATGAAGGAAAGATTTGGATTAACTGATATTCAGTCAAAATCAATTTTGGATATGCAGTTAAGAAGATTAACAGGCTTACAAAGACAAAAGATTGAGGATGAATATAACGAATTAGTTATTGCTATTGCAGATTATAGGGATATTTTAAGTCATATTGAAAGAATTTATGGCATTATCAAGGAAGATTTAGCTGAAATTAAGAGAAAATACTCAGATGATCGTAGAACTATCATTAACGATGATGAAAGTGATATTGATGATGAATCATTAATTCCAGTAGAAAATGTAATGATTGCCATTACAAAGAATGGATATATTAAGAGAACTACTGTAGATACCTACAAGACTCAAAACCGTGGTGGTAAGGGTATTAAGGGTATGTCATTAAATGAGGATGATATGATTGATCAGATGATTAATATGTCAACTCATGATGATTTATTATTGTTTACTAACTTCGGTAAGGTTTATAGAATTAAGGGATACAATGTTCCAAATGCTTCTAGAACTGCCAAGGGTATGCCAGTAGTTAATCTATTAAATCTTGATGAAGGAGAAAAGGTTAAGGCATTAGTAGATATTACAAAGGATCCTGAATTAGAAAATCAGTATATGTTCTTTGTAACAACAAGTGGTTTAGTAAAGAGAACACCAATGCCTGAATTCTTATCAATCAGACAGTCTGGAAAGATTGCTATTACATTAAGAGAAGATGATGAATTATTTGGTGCACTATTAACTAGTGGACATGATGAAATCATTATTGGTGGTGCAAATGGCAAGGCTATCAGATTTAATGAAGATGATGTAAGACCAATGGGAAGAACAGCAGCTGGTGTTAAGGGATTTAATACAGATGGATGTGATGTTGTTGGTATTGCAACAAATGCATCAGGACAATACATTTTATCAGTAACTGAAAAGGGTTATGGTAAGAAGACATTAATTGATGAATACAGAATGACAAACCGTGGTGGTAAGGGTGTTGCTACAATTAATATCACAGAAAAGAACGGTAATCTAATTTGTCTGAAGGCAGTTAATGGTGATGAAGATGTATTATTAATGAGTGATGATGGTACAATCATCAGAATTTCTCTTGAAAATGTAGCAATTTATGGAAGAAGTACTCAGGGTGTTAAGTTAATTAGAATTGACGAAAACAACAAGGTAGCTTCTGTAGCTGTTATTGATCATGAAGAAGAAAATGAAGAAAATTCACAAGAAAACACACCTGAAGAAGGAAACAACGATACAGTTGTAGTTGAATAGTTTAATTTGTTGAATTATAATGAATTAAATGGCGATAATGGAGAACTAGTAGTTAAGTTTTGTGCTGGTAGAGAGATGCTGTCTGGTGAAAAGCATCGCAGAGACTTAGTGAATCTATCTTCTAGCTGAAAGAAAACTTTCCGGTTCATACCGTTATCATGACTAGAGTGGCTTAAATAGAATATTTAGGTCAAAAGGGTGGCACCACGAGACATCGTCCCTTTGGATGATGTCTTTTTATATTTTTGAAGAGGAGAATAAACTATGTTAGACATGAATTTTATTAGAAACAATGCTGATGCAGTAAAAGCTAACATCAAAAAGAAGTTTCAGGATGACAAATTACCATTAGTTGACGAATTAATTGAATTAGACAAGCAGTATAGAGGATATAAGGCTAGTGATGATGAATTAAGAAGTCAGAGAAATAAGATTTCTAAAGAAATCGGCGCTTTAATGAAGGCTGGAAAAAAGGATGAAGCAGAAGAAGTAAAGAAAAAGGTTGCTGAAATTGCTGCTACATTAAGTGAAAATGAAAAGAAAGAAGAAGAATTAGCTGCACAGTGCAAGAAAATTCAGATGATTATTCCTAACATGATTGCAGATGATGTTCCATTAGGACCAGATGATTCTTGTAATGTGGAAGAAGCTAGATTTGGTGAACCAACTGTTAAGAGCTTTGAGGTTCCATACCATTCAGATATTATGGCTAGGTTCAATGGCTTAGATAAGGATGCAGCTGGAAGAGTTACTGGTAATGGTTTCTATTATTTAATGGGTGATATTGCCAGATTACATTCAGCAGTATTAGCTTATGCTAGAGATTTCATGATTGATAAGGGATTCACATATTGTATTCCACCATTCATGATTCATTCTGATGTTGTTACAGGTGTTATGTCATTCGCTGAAATGGAAAATATGATGTATAAGATTGAAGGCGAAGATTTATATTTAATTGGTACATCTGAACACTCAATGATTGGTAAATTTATCGATCAAATATTAGATAAGAATAAATTACCTTACACATATACTTCATATTCACCATGCTTTAGAAAAGAAAAAGGTGCACATGGTATTGAGGAAAGAGGTGTATACAGAATTCATCAGTTTGNNGAAAAACAAGAAATGATTGTTGTTTGTGAACCTGAACAATCTAAAGAATGGTTTACAAAATTATGGCAAAATACTGTTGAATTATTTACATCAATGAAGATTCCAGTAAGAACATTAGAATGTTGTTCTGGTGATTTAGCAGATCTTAAAGTTAAATCATTAGATGTTGAAGCTTGGTCTCCAAGACAACAAAAGTATTTTGAAGTTGGAAGCTGTTCTAATTTAGGTGATGCTCAAGCAAGAAGACTTGGTATTAGAGTTAAAGGTGAAGATAAAAATTACTTCCCACATACTTTAAACAATACTGTTGTTGCTCCACCAAGAATGTTAATTGCACTTTTAGAAAATCACTTACAAGAAGATGGTAGTGTCGTTATTCCAGAAGTATTAAGACCTTATATGGGCGGCAAAGAAAAGATTGAAGTAGTTAAATAATGCAAAAAGTTTTAGTAATATGTGGTCCTACTGCTAGTGGTAAAACTGGTATTTCAATAGATTTAGCAAAACACTTTAATGGTGAAATCATTAATGGCGATAGCATGCAAATCTATAAAGAAATGAATATAGGTACTGCAAAAGTAACAAAAGAAGAGATGAGTGATATACCTCATCATCTTTTGGATATTAAAACTATTAAAGAATCTTTCTCAGTAGCAGAATTTCAAAAGCTAGTAAGAGAAAAGATTGAAGAAATATCTTCTAGAGGTAAACTTCCAATAATTGTTGGAGGTACTGGTCTATATCTAAAAGCTGCTTTATATGATTATGATTTTAAAGAAGCAGACAAAAAAGATTATGGTTTAGAAGATAAAACACTTGAAGAATTAAATAAGTTATTAGAAGAATTAGATCCTAATACTTTTAATAAGATTGATAAGAATAATAGAAAGAGAGTTATAAGAGCTCTTGAGATCTATTATGAAACTGGTGTTGGTAAAGAACTTATTAATTCAACACAACTTCACCAACCTATTTATGATGTATTATTTTTAGGAATGACAATGGAAAGAACTAAACTATATGCTCGTATAGATCAAAGAGTTGAACTAATGATAAAAGATGGATTAGCTGATGAAGTTAAATATATTTATGAGAATGCCGCAGATGATTCTACTTGTAGACAAGCTATTGGATATAAAGAATTATTCCCATACTTCGAAGGTAAATCTACACTTGATGAATGCATAAAAAGAATATGTTTTAGCACTCATCAATACGCTAAAAGACAATACACTTGGTTCAATCATCAAATGGATGTTAAATGGATTGATACAGGAAATGAATCATATAAAGATGATGCATTTAACTTAGTAGAGGGCTGGTTCCATGAATAGTTTTATTAGAAATGAACAACTCTTAGGAAAAGAGATTGTTGAAGAAATTAAAAACAAGAAAGTAGTTGTTTTAGGTCTTGGCGGAGTAGGCGGGATTTGCTTAGAAGAGTTAGTTAGACTGGGTTTTCAAAATCTAACAATTGTTGATTTTGACAGCATAGAAGAATCAAATTTAAATAGACAAATTATCGCAACAAAATCAAACATTGGAAAATCAAAATGTGCTGCATTTTCAGATAGAATTTTTGATATTAATAAAGATTGTAAATTAACTATTTATGATGAGAAAATTACTGAAGAAAATATAAGTAATATAATCACTAAAGATACTGATTATATTGTTGATTGTATTGATGATATAAAAGCTAAATTAGCAGTTTATAAATATGCTTTAGAAAATAAAATTAAAATAATATCTTCAATGGGCATGGCTAATAAAATAGATCCAAGTAGAGTAAAGATTGATAAGTTATCTAATACTACTGGAGATAAACTCGCTAAGAAGATTAGAACATTATGTAAAGAAAACAAAATTAATACAGATAAAATTAAAGCAGTTTATTCTGATGAACCTGCATATACAAAAATAGAAAAAGACTTACCAAGCATAGTCTTAGTTCCTACAACAGCAGGTGTATATCTAGCGTATTATATTCTTAAAGAAATACTTAAAAATAAATAAAAATATATTTAAAAATATAAATATATTATAATAAAACAGACGAGGTAAAAATTATGAGAAAAAATAAAAACGAAGAAATTCAAGAAACAATAGAAAAATTACCAGAAGTAGAAGAGGTTAAAGAAGAAGTAAAAGTTGAAGAACAACCTCAAGTTGCTCAACCAGTTCAAGAACCAGAAGTAGTTGTTGTATCTGGAACTTCTGAAATTACAAAAGAAAGCTATATTGAATTTTATAATACACAAGCTGGTGGATTAAAAACATTAAGACAAAACGCAATTCTATGTGTTTTATTCTGTCTATATTTATATTGGACAAGAGGAGAACAAGAAATTAGCAAAGTATTAGCTAATATGGGAATTTGTTGTGGAATTATTATTGGTGTTTCATTAATCTTTATGTTAATTACAAGATATGTAATCGCACCAAAGAATTATGAAAGATCAAGACTAGCAGGTTTAAAGATAGACTTTGATTTTTCTAACTTAGGTATTAGACAATCAATGTTAGATGATAAAGGTGAAAAACAAACTGGACTAATCCAATGGAATCAATTCTTTAAAGCAGTAGAAACTCCTAAATCATATTTCTTCTTAGCTCAAAGAAGTGGTCTTATTGTTTCAAAGGCACCATTCAATGAAGAACAATGTGCAAAGATTTCTGAATTAGTTAGAGAAAAGATGGGCACTAGATTTAAAGTTAAACTAGGCAAAGCCAAGAAAGTAGAAGACGAAATAAAATAGGGATTAATTCCCTATTTTTTATTTATCGAATATATACATCCACAATACTTTTGATCATAAATGATGAGACTATCAACTATTTCGTCTCTTCTTTCTTGACCACCCTTTTTCTTAAAATTATGTGGTAAGAATTTTACTTCAGGATATAGTTTTTCTAAAACTGAACCAATTTGATTTATTGCTAATTCATCTTTTTGTCTGCTCATAGACATAACAGTAGTGCAGTAATCAAAATTATTTTCTTTCGCATATAAGAATGTTTCTTTCATTCTTAATGTATAACACAATTTACATCTAGGTCCTTTTTCATTATCATCTTTTCTAATACTTAATAGTTTCATATAATCTTCATTATTATATTTAGATTCTATTATTTTAATATTAGAAGAATGTTGGTTATTAAAATAATCAACATAGTATTTTAAAGTATCTAATCTTTTGTTGTATTCTTCATATGGATAAATATTAGAGTTTGTAAAATAGATTGTTATATCAAAATATTCATTGAGTAATTCTAAAGGGTATGTTGAACATGCTCCGCAACAAACATGTAAAAGAAGAGTTGGTCTTTGACTATCTCTTTTTAATTTGTCTAGAATCATCTTTCCTTTTTGATAATTGTTTATCATAGAATTAACATTCCATCTCCAAATGAGAAGAAACGATATTTATTTTCAATAGCAACTTTATATGCATTCATTATTTGTTCTTTAGAAGAGAATGCTGATACTAACATTACTAAAGTTGATTTAGGTAAATGGAAATTAGTTACTAAATGATCAATAGATTTGATCTCAATTCCTGGATATATAAAGATATGAGTTGAAGAATGTTCTTCTTTAAAACAACCATATTTTTGATAGTTACTTTCAAGTGTTCTAACAGAAGTAGTACCAATTGCTGTTATACTTCTTCCTTCAGCTTTAGCTTTGTTTAATTTATCAGCAACTTCTTGAGAAATATAATATGATTCTTCATGCATATGGTGATCTTTAATATCATCAGCTTCTACTGGTCTAAAAGTTCCTAAACCAACATGAAGTGTAATATCTAATACTTCAACGCCTTTTTCTTTTAATCTTTTAAAGATGTCATCAGTAAAATGAAAACCTGCAGTTGGTGCAGCAGCTGAACCTAATACTTTAGCATATACTGTTTGATATCTATCTTTATCTTCTAGTTTTTCATGAATATAAGGTGGTAGAGGCATATTGCCTATTTGATCTAATATTTCATAGAATATACCATCGTATATCATCTTAAAGATTCTAATACCTTCATCTTTAACTTCTAAACATTTTGCGATTAATTGATCATCATTAAAAGATATTTCTGTACCAACTTTAACAACTCTTGCATTACCAACTAAACATTCCCAAGTATTATCTCCAAGATCTTTAAGTAATAATACTTCTACATGAGCGTTTGTTTCTTTTTTAGTACCAAATAATCTTGCTGGAATAACTTTAGTATTGTTTCTTACTAAAATATCTCCAGCTTTAAAATAATCTACTATATCAGTAAAATGTTTATGTTCTAGTTGATTAGTGTCTCTATGCAAGACTAACATCTTGCTGGATGATCTATCTTTTAAAGGAGTTTGTGCGATTAACTCTTTTGGTAAATCAAAATTAAAATCTTCTGTTCTCATTATTAAAAACCTCTAGGATTTTTTACATTCAAATTATGTT
>DCGH01000108.1:830-4394 GCA_002315205.1 Erysipelotrichaceae bacterium UBA1783 | reverse complement strand
ATTATACCAAAATAACAGCCCTAAGGACCTGTCCCTAGGGCTTTATTTTTACTTTTTTGAGCTGTTTATTTTTTTACAGCCCCTTTCTTTTTTATTAAAATCTGATTGATCATTATCACAAAAATTGACAATTATATTCAGAAAGCTTTTGTTTTTTTACTTTTTAAACTATATATATATATATATATTGATAAATTATGTCTAATTTTTTATATTATTTACTTTTCATTATGCTATAATGGTCTCTTATGAATACCATAGTATTTATGAGATAAAAAAGTCGAGGAATTCAAAAATGTATATTTCAATTCGCAGCACATTTACTACAGACCATGAGTTATATACAGAAGCCATTGCTCAAAAACAAATCCTATTCCGTTTACTTGTTTCTGGAACAGATGAGGAATATGCTTCTGCAGCTAATTCATTTGCACAAACTCTTTATGAAGCAAACATCAATTCTTCAAATTCTTTTTCTGATAAGAAATTTATTATCTTATATAGTATGTTTCAGACAATTCCACTTCTATTAGTTCATGGTATAAAGGAAACTGAATTTAATATTAATCATCTTAAATATTACTATGAAATAGAGTGTTTGGAAGATATTAAGGATTCTATCCAGATAGTAACTGATTTCTTTATTAGTGCCCGTAACTACTATAAGGCTTCACAAAAAAAGGTTGAATATTCACCATTTATCAATGAATGTATTAACTATATCAACAATAACATTTATGAGAAATTTGATCTTGAAGAATTGGCTAATAAACTTCATTACAATTCATATTATCTTTCTAAAAAATTTAAGAAAGAAACTAACATGTCTGTAATTCAGTATGTTTTACAAGCAAAAATTAATGAAGCAAGAATTCTTTTAGAAAAGAACCATTCCATTAAATCTGTTTCTGATAAGCTAGCCTTCTCTTCACAGAGCTACTTCACAGAATGCTTCAAAAAAGCTATAGGAATTACACCTAAGCAATTTCAGTACATAATTAAAAAATAGCAGGATATTCCTGCTTTTTTTATAATCTTCTTTCTAAAGCATCTAAGATATACTCAATCTTATCCATGGCTAAATTGATATCATCCATTGCGCTATTAATTTTTGTCTGCATAGCAAGATCAAAAAATATATTATCAAACAGCAAATCGCCAACACCTACTAATCCATTTAGATCAATTTTTAGTTCATCAAAAGCATCTACATCCTGTAGTTCCCTATTGAAAATTGCCAAATCTCTTTTAGCCTGTTCAACATACTGATTCGCCTCTTTAATTTTCTTTCTTTTTACTATTGAAGCTATGAATCCTCCTCCAACAATATCAAAGATACCCCAGCCTTTCGCATTATCCAGCATTTCTAATGCTTTATTAAAGCTTTCAAATGCTCTATTGCCAGCATTAATTGCCTCATATATTTCTTTTTTATTTGCTAACATAATCATCCTCCAAGAAAAACTCCAATCATTAGGATTGGAGTCTGTTTTCAGCCTGCTTTTTAGTCCTTATAATTTGCTAACAGGTTATTTAATTCGTCAACAACTGACAGCATTTCAGCGATAGAAACTCTAGTTTTTGCAATTTCTAGGCTTCTTTCCATATTCTGGAAATTGTTTTCAAATGTTAACTCAGAAGCAGCTGCATTCTGTGCTTCTAAATCCTTAATTTCTTCCTGCATATCAGCAATTGATAGCTTGATAGACTCCACATAATTAACCAATTCATTCTTAAGATCAAAATACTTATCCATATAATTCCTCCCTGATTTTGACAAATATATTTTAAAACATTTTTGGGGGTTCGAAGTCCCAATTCTGTCTCACATTTGTCCCACTTTAGTGCCATCTATATTTTTATTCTACTACAAAATCTGCTATTTTGCATTTCTATATCGAATGAAAATGCCATTTTAATGCAATCTTAATACCACATAAACATTATCTATATATATTTGGGAAATAGCTTCTGTTAATCCTATTCCATATAATTTTGCTATACTCAAAAACCTAAAAGCATTAAAAAAACCGATATTTTAACATCGGTCTTGTTTTTTTTATGGTGGAGCATAGGGGGATCGAACCCCTGACCTCCTGCGTGCAAGGCAGGCGCTCTCCCAGCTAAGCTAATGCCCCAATTGCTTTCGAGCGTTATTATATTATCATACCCTTTTTTTCTTTGCAAGATTTTTTTCTATTTTTTTCATGGATAGAAAAAGCAGCATCTGCTGCTTAGTCCTTATAGTTTAATTTAAAGTTATAATACGCACCAATCAGATTTGCATCATTGCCAAATTGACATTTCACTAGCTTTGGTCTTACTACAAGATAACCATAATCTTTTTCAATTGCATTAAAGCCCTCATCAATGTATTTCAATAGCAATGGCTGCTCACTTATTCCTCCACCTATTGCGAATACCTCTGGGTCAAATGTACATTGTAAGCTATAGATACGAATGGCTATTTCCTGGCAATACTCCTTCAGTGCTTCTATCACCTTTTCATTACCCTCATTTGCCATTGCAAAGATTTCTTCTCCTGTATAGAACTGCTCTGTATTTAATATACGCTGAACAATCCTTAATAAACCAGCAGATCCATTACGGTCTGACCAGGAGTTTTCAAATCCTGTAGCATCATATTGTGAAGCAATATAAGAGATTTCTCCGGCTGAAAAATGAGAACCCAAAACAACCTTATGATTATAAACTATGCCTCCCCCAATAGCGGTACCGAATACGATTACAATAGCATTTTCGACATCTTTTAAAACACCAAATCCGATTTCAGCATTTGCAGCACATTTAGCATCATTAGCAAAGCTTAATCGTACTGGCATTCTTTTTTCCAATATTGATTTAAAGTCCAGATTATGCAGAAAACGATCGAACGCTCCACCTGTATAGAAATAACCAGTTTTTGGATTAATTACTCCTGGCATAGAGAATGCAACACCATTTACCTGGTCTTTAAACCTATCATATACCTGCCCTAAGGATTCTACAAAATCAGCAAGATTCGTATTCACTGAAGGCACTCTTCCCTTCTGATATAGATTTAGATTTTCATCAATTAATGCATACTTAATTCTTGTACCACCAACATCAATCGCCAATATCATATTTCTATCCCTCATCCTTTAATTTCATTTTATCATAATCAATAATCATTGTTACAAAAACAACTGATTATTTGAAGAAACATTATTAACAATAATTCTCAATTGTATTACACTAAAATTAATGGAGAACCCAAAAGCTTCCCCTGATAAGCGATTCCTATACTGTTTTTTAGAGCAACCATCAACACAGGGAATACGCTTAAGAAAATAGGATGGTGATGATTTATGTGGTTTGTATTTGCTCTATTATCTGCGGTATTCGCAGCATTAACCTCTATCCTTGCAAAGGTTGGTATTGATGGTGTCAATTCTAATCTGGCTACAGCAATAAGAACCGTTGTTGTAGTTATTATGGCCTGGGGTATGGTATTTATTACAGGTGCTCAATCAGGATTGGGCGACATTTCTAAAAAAAGCTGGATTTTCTTAATTCTTTCAG
>DCGH01000108.1:0-798 GCA_002315205.1 Erysipelotrichaceae bacterium UBA1783 | reverse complement strand
GTGCTTCCTGGCTTTGCTATTACAGAGCTTTGCAGATTGGTGAAGCAAGCAAGGTAGTACCAATTGATAAGTTAAGTGTAGTTATTACCTTGGTATTAGCCTTTGTATTTTTGCATGAGAAATTCACAGCTCAATCACTAATTGGATGTATTCTAATTGGTATTGGAACTCTTGTTATGGTACTTTAGTACAAAGAAAAGCACTTCAACTTGAAGTGCTTTTAATTCGTTTATTTAAACATTAAATTTTTAAAACGCTTTTGCCAATCTTTTTTATTATTAACCGCTGCATCTAAATTAGGAGTTAATGCTGTAATACTTGAATATTTCACTAATCCTACGGTTTGATTTTCAATAGATGTATTCACTGGTCTGACAGAAGTTTTAGCAATTTCCTTCTGTCCATTTTTTGAAATTAACCAATCTACAAATAGCTTTGCATTTTCCATATTCTGGGCATTCTTAATAATTGCTGCTCCATCAGTAGCCCAAACAGTTCCTTCCTTTGGATAAACAATCTTGATTGCCTCTGCTCCACCAGCTAACAGGTCAACGGCTAGCTTCTCACTAATAATACCTACAGCCTTCTGTCCTGTTGCAATGGCTGTATATATAGTAGTTTCTTTATTAACCGTATCAACAAGCTGATCTGTGAACTTAGAAACCCAGCTCCATGCTGATTCATCATATGGATCAGAGCCCATTGCAGCTAGCATATTAATTAATGAACGATAGCCAATTGCCGTCTTTTCTGGATTGGCAAACATGATATTTCCCTTTAGCTCTGACTGTAGAAGAT
>DCGH01000095.1 GCA_002315205.1 Erysipelotrichaceae bacterium UBA1783 | reverse complement strand
TTTATTTTTTTACAGCCCCTTTTATATAACACCTTTCTCTTTTAGCACCCTATATGCTTCCTCAGCCATTGCCTGATGTCCCAATTCACTTGGATGCAAATGGTCACCACTATCATATTCTGGTTTTAAGCAGGCTGGATTCTCTGGATTTTTCATTACAGCATCAAAATCGATATAGCCATCAATTTCATCCGTCGTTCTAATCCATTGATTAACCTCTACTCTTCTTTCATTTCTAAAAGGCTGGTAGGTACGCCATCCTTCAATTGGTAAAATGGTTCCAATAAAAACCTTTAATCCCCTTTCTTTTGCTTTGGAAATAAGATAACGATAGCCATCCACTAGCTCTTCTACAGAAGGAAAATCGCTCATTGGTCTAAATGGATTCACCTCAATACCCACTGGATGAATTAAATCATTGACACCCTCTAAAATCATTACAGCCTTACAGCCTTGTAAAATATTATCATGGTCAAAACGGATTGATGATTTTAAGCCATAGGATTCATATTCCAGATTAGAATACTGATGCAATACTCTTGCTCCAGAGACCGCTTTTCTGGCAATGGAGGTATTGTCATTCATTGTTAGCTTCTGTAGTTCATCGGGCCAGCTTTGTGCTGTAATAGAGTCCCCAAAGGCCATCACACATTGATTGTTGTCATCGGTATAAATATCNNNTATCAATATCACTTAAATAAAAGGTCCAGGCTTCTCCTTTTGAAATCTCTTTAGGGAAAGATTCCTTTTCAGTTAAATCACCTAATCCATAATAGCCATTGATTGGTAAGGTATAGGTTAATACAGCCGGTCTTAATGAAATATAATCATCGAAATACATTGAAATAGAGAAATACTCTCCCTTTTTAGTGACGAAGTCAATTTCATCCGATACTACTCTCTCTTTTGGAGAAAGATCTACAGACTTCTTTCCATTAAATGTTACAGTCTGAATACTGTTAACATCTATTTCACTGTCCTTACCACTTCTAGCAATGCTGACAGAGGAAAAATGAGCCGTTTCTAGACCCGTAAAATTATCTAAGGTAATTCTAATCTTAGCACCATCAAAAGCACTTAAGATGGGATATCTTAAGGTGATATCCTTAGCATACATACCTAATTCATTTGTTCTGATAGAGATGGAATTACTCCAATTTGTTACCCACTTCATAGCAAATACCTCACAATAAAATAATTATAGTATAAACCATAAGAAAAATGGCTGATTTCTCATCCATTTTTTATTAATGCTTTGATTTAATGAACTGGTTATTCCTTATAAGACAATACATCACCTTTTGAGAATGGACTCATGTCCTTAACAAGAATAAGCTCATAACCATCCTTACCATTTGAAAGCTTGACCTTCTTCAGCTTAAACTGTGTTCCAGCCAAATATTTCTGAACACCTTTTGCTAGAGTAATGACATCATTATTAATTGAATAAGTACCTTCTAGAATATCTCCACTCATAGAACCATCCGTATAGAATATTCTAAACTGCCAATTTGGCTTAAAGCTAACTGAGATTTCAGCATGGTAGGTATTTTCAACAGTGATTTCATATACACCACTATAATCATCCAGGTTACAATATGTCTTTTGGGAAGTCATTGTTGCTTTTGTGATTGTGATATCCTTTCCTGAACCAGTAAATGTAACAGTATACTTATTTGTATCGTTAATATATCTCCATCTTACCTTACCAGTCATCTTAGCAGTTCCAGAAGTCTTATCGATTGTAATTGAATCACAAGATACAGTATCTAAGTCATCCTTCTTAATCAGATACTGCTTAATCTTTTCGATAATTTCTTCCTTTGTTAGTGTAATATCACTACTAGAAGGCTGTGGATCTGGTGTTGGTGTTGGATCTGGTTCTGGTGTAATAGTCTTTTCTGTTTTCTTTGAACTGTTCGTTGTGAAATCATCCATTACCCAAGCACCATCCTTAAATGTGCTTTTGATTGTATACTCTGCTTCATAGCTATACTCATCATTTTCACCAGTATATTTTACTACTAGTTCATTCTTATCATTTTGAGTATTTGATGAAACAATGCTATAGGTTCCATTTAAACCATCAGCAATTTCATCCTTACCTTTGATTAAGTTCTTTACATCATTAACAGTAATTGCAGTTGGTGTTACTGTAGGTGTAGGATCTGGATCCTTCTTTGTACATCCAGCAAAAAATGATAAAGATAATAAAACTGATAAAAGAATAACAATTATTTTTCTCATATCGTACCCTCCGTTATTTTATATCTAAATTATATATTTACATAAATTGTTAATGTTCACCCATTTAGGTGATTTTATCAACTTTCAAAATTTTTTGAAAAAAAGAGCCAGATGAATCTGACTCTTTACGCTCTTATTCCTCTACCTTAGCTAAACCTGCTAAACGTTTCTTTTCCTTATTACGCTTACTGATTGAGTATACTACTACACCAATTAATGTTGCGATATAAGGCCACATCTTCATTAGGTTATCTGAGATACCTGAATTTCTAACGTAGTTACTTAACGCATAGAAGATACCGAATAAAATAGATGTTAATGCGGTTGGAATTGGATTTGCCTCACCCATTGAGCAGGCAGCTAGACCAATGAAGCCACGACCAGCAATAATACCATTTGAGAAGTATGATAGGTATACACTACTCATGAATGCACCACCCATACCACCTAAGCAGCCTGAAATAATTAAAGCAATTGTCTTAATCTTATCAGAAGAGATGCCTACTGATTCAGCAGCATTTGGATTTTCACCAACCGCTCTGATTCTTAAGCCAAGCTTTGTCTTAAAGATTAGAAATGCCATTACAGCAATTAAAATATAAGAAACCCAAGTTAAGACATTCTGATTATTAAAGATTTCTCCAATTACTGGAACATTTCTTAAAAATGGAATATCGATTGTTGGTAATGTACCTGAAACTAATGAGTTTGTTGAGCTTCTATCATGGTTTGGAGTCACAATTGGTAAGAAGAATGCTGTAATACCACTACCAATTAGGTTCATTGCGATACCAACTAAGATAATATCTACCTTTAGCTTTAAATTGAAGAAGGCAACAAGATAGCCTAATAAGCCACCAACTGCTATAGCAACAATTAATCCTAACCAAGGATTTGGGCCACCAACATAAGCTGCAACTAAGGTTCCAATAAATGATGATAAGGCCATAATACCTTCCATACCCATATTGGTCTGACTAGCTTTCTGTGCAACAGCACAGCCTAATGCAGCAAATAAGATAGGTGGAGTAACCGCGATAACAATGTTATAGAATGAAGGGTTCGCTAAAGCAGCGCCCACAGCTGATAATAAGTTCATCATATTACTTGCTTACCTCCATTTCTGCGTTCTTTAAGGCTCTTTCCTTTTCTGCTTCCTTGATAATCATCTTTCTGTATGTACCCTGTAAGAATCTTTCAGCTAATAAGAATAGAATGATTACACCTTCAACAATCTTAGTTAAGTCAGCCTGGATACCTGTTTCAATAGACATGATATAAGCACCAGTTCTTAAATAAGCGATGAATAATGCAGCGATTGGAACGTTCTTTGGATTATTCTTAGCGAATACAGCCATTGTAACACCATCCCAACCAAAGCCTGTTAATTCAACCCAACGATAGTTTGTATATAGTGACATGATTTCACATGCACCACCTAAACCACCAATGAATCCACCGATAACCTGTGAGATTAAAGCTACAGAAGTAACTGAAATACCAACATACTTAGCGAAATGCTTGTTTTCACCAACCTGACGTAGCTTGAAACCAAACTTTGTTCTATATAGTAGTAACCATGCAAGGAATACTACTGCTAAGGCAACAAATAGTGAGAAGAAAATTGTTAGCTTATCACCATTTCCTGTACGAATCTTATAGGTCATAATTTCCTTACCTGCACCAGCCCAAGAATAAGTACTCTTACTAGTCTTTGGATCCTTGAATACTGAATATAGTAAGTAAGTTGAATACCATAAGCAGATATAGTTCATCATTAATGATGTAACCATAACAGATGCACCAAATAGCTTTTCTAATAATGCTGGAATGAAGGTAATAAATGCACCAACGATACCACCAATGATACAGCCCATAATAATACCAACAGTTGGATTATCTGGGAATAAATAAATGTTTGTTAAAGCACCACCGAAGAAGCCACCAAATAGGAAGGAACCTTCTAAGCCCAGGTTAAACTGGTTGGCACTAAACATTACACATACTGCTGTACCAGTAAACATTAATGGAATTGCTCTTTGAATCCATAATGAGAAATTAGACAAGCTTGATAATGGCGCTGTAAAGAAATAATTTAGAGATGTCATTGGTCTAGATGAGAAAGCAAAGATTAATACAGTTGCTAAACCTAAACCGATGGCAATGGATACAGCCATTCTTAATACAGAGTGCTTTGTCTGTACTGATAAGTTAGATAAAAATGACTTTTTATTGGACTTATTCATGTAAAGCACCTCCAATTTCCTCTGGTGTCATCTTCTTAACACCAAGCATATAATAACCTAATTCATCTTCTGATAAATCTGTAATATC
>DCGH01000018.1 GCA_002315205.1 Erysipelotrichaceae bacterium UBA1783 | reverse complement strand
CTTCATGGTTTTATAATACGAAAAGGAAGGCAATGCCTTCCCTGTTTTTTATGCTCTTGAATCGTAATCCTCACTAATACTCTGTAAGCATGCTTCAACCGCCTGATCATCTAAAGATTCTTGTGACTTTCTCATATTTCCCATCATCATACACATTGCATTGAAATTAGTCTGAACGCCCTTAGAATCATTATGATAATTTGATGCTCTATTTCTGCTAATGCCTAAGCTTTCTGCTTCATCAAAGGAATCAATATTTGCACCTAGGAAAATGAATTCCCAGCCCTTTTCCTTTCTTGCTTCTACCATACCTTTAATATCTCTTCTTGAATATTGACGGCTAGCATTTTCATATCCATCCGTAATAATAACAAACATCACCTTGTTTGTCTTTGTATGCTTAACAATGCCATCCATCTTTTCAATGGTCCTTCCAACAGCATCTAATAGTGCTGTACATCCTCTTGCGTAATAATCCTCTTCTGTAATCTTTTCAACATCGTTGATATTTAAATGATCATGTAGAATTTCATATTTCTGGTCAAATAATACAGTAGTAATATAAGCACTACCCTTTTCCTTTTTCTGCTTTTCTAATAGGCCATTAAAACCACCAATGGTATCAGATTCCATACCAGACATAGAACCACTTCTATCTAAAACAAATACAACCTCAGTAACACTATTCATAAATAATTCCTCCTTGTGTTTACACAAAAAGAATATCATTTACGCCAAAAGAAAAGGTCAATTGGGAAACGACCTTTTACTTTACTCCTAAAATTTTTCTTCCATAATTGAATAAGTCAGAATTGATATCCTGGATCCTGTAATTCTTTTTTCTTATATGATACTCAACGATTCGATCGGTTAAATCACTGTTACTTAATACATAGCCTGCCTTTTCCAGCAAATCGTTAGTTTCATCAACATCTAGCTTTAATCCAATGGCTAAAGCTAAGGCCGTGTTTTTGGAAGGCTGGTAATCCTTATTAGACCTTAAAGAAGAAAAGACAGATTTTGTGATATTAGCTCGTTTATAGACATCGGAGTCCTTCCAATGATGCTCATCAATAATAGCCAATACCATTTCTGAAAAGCTCTTTCCCAAATCATCAACAAACTCTTCTAGCGATTGGCTTTCTTCATAAATAAAGCTGCATTGTGGCATTGCTACGAAATAGTCATCATTAGATTCTAAAAGTGCTTGTACTTCATCTACCTTTGAAGGTTCCTCTTTTCTGACCATTCCCAAAAATCCCATAGCATTTGGACGGGTGGCTGGTTTTGAAAATGAATAACTAGTCTGTGGGTTAGGTACAATATAGGATGGCTGATGCACTATTTCATTATGGGTCACTAAAAGATTAATCTCAATTTCATCCTCTAAATCATTCTCAATACAATAAAGTATGTCTAATGATTTCTTTAATGATAAGCTTTCAGCATTACAAATGACTGGTAGCTCCAATTCATTTTTATGATCCTTTATCGCATTTTCAATCTCTAGAGAATAATAATGAAAAGCTTGGCTCTCTGTCCAATACCGTGTTTCTTTCTGGAAAATGTGATATTTTTCTGAATAATTAATTTGTATTGCCATTTGTTACTTTCCTCATTTGAATTATAACATATTTTGTTATAAGATATTAGAAAGAAAAAAAGGAGTAAATTTTATGAAGAAATTATTAGAAGAATTTAAGGCGTTTGCTGTTAAGGGTAATGTCATTGATATGGCTGTTGGTACTATGATTGGTGGTGCTTTCTCAAAGATTGTTTCATCATTAGTTGCTGACATTTTCACACCATTAATTTCATTATTATTAGGTGATGTAAACTTCGCTGAATTAACTTACACAATTACTAAGGGTGAAAGCGAAATCTCAATCAACTATGGTACTTTCCTACAGAACATTATTGATTTCTTAATTATGGCAATCTGCATCTTCGCATTTGTAAAGATGATTATGGGCTTAAAGGAAGCTGCTGCTAAGAAGGAAGAAGTTGTTGAAGAAGCACCAGCTGAACCAGAGGAACCAAAGCTTTCTGCAGAAGCTCAGCTATTAACTGAAATCAAAGAATTATTAGAAAAGCAGAAATAAATTGAAAAGCATCTTGTCAAGATGCTTTTTTTCTTTCCTATTAGCATAGTTTAAAAAAAATAAATAGTCTTTTCTTATATTTTACTATGATGTATTAAATATGTATCAAAGGAGGACATTTTATGAGTTCATTATGTGGTGCTAGTTGCAATGAGTGTCCATTAAAGGTTCAATGCAAAGGATGCAAGGAAACCTGTGGAAGTCCATTTGGTGGAAAATGCATTGCTGCAGAATATATCAAGGTTGGAGGAATCGAGCTTTTCAACGAATTTAAAAAGAAGCTAATCGAAGAAATCAATATGCTTCAGATAGAAGGTATGCCAAAGCTACAGCAGCTATATTGCTTAAAGGGAAGCTATGTCAATCTAGCTTATCCATTACCTTCTGGAAAAGACGTTACATTCTTAAAAAATGACGACATCTATTTAGGCTGTCAGCTAAAGAATGAATTCTCTGAAGAAATTGCTCGTTGCTTTGGCGTTGTGGCTTCTTTAGGATTTATCCTTGTTGTTGAATATGGCTGTAATGGTGAAGCCCCAGAAATTATCATGTTTAAAAGACGTTAAAAAATAGAGGTTCTTCCTCTATTTTCTTTTTGCTTCATTATGCTGTCTGATGGCTTGCTTTGTGTAGTTGAAGGCTGAGCAGCTTCCACTACAGCCAGTACACCCAAAGCTACATCCTCTCTTTTGATTTTTAGCAATACTCTTTAATGCCCAAATAATAGAAATCACCAGAAGGACACTTACAATTATTGTCGATAAATTATTCTGTACTATCTTTACCATCAAAATACATCCTCCTGTTTTTTCCTACATTCATTCTACATTATTATTCAAAAAAAAGAAGGGATTTACATCTCTTCAATTCATCTGTTTAATATGCAACAGTATTATCTGAATTCCAGGTATGAACAACACCATCTAATTCAGCATTCTGTACATAATCTAATGCTAATGCATCGTCTAATAAATCTAAAAGCGCATCTGCATCTAAAGCATCAAAGGTAAATACGTAGATAGCTACTGAGTCTAAAGCAGACTTTAGCTTACCATTACAGAACTTTTCAAAATCAGCAATCTGAGAATTAATATCACCCTCAACAAACTGAACAATAATTCTTGAATTGCTGTACTCTAGTCCATCTACAAAGATTGTATTATCAGTACCAGTAATCTCTTTCTCAATAATTGTCTTATCAGCATTTGCCTGATCTAATGATAAAACATAATCTACACTATTGATTTTCTTTAAAATTGACATATTATCACTCTTCTCTTCTCCATAAATTAAAACACTATTACTGCTGTTAACAGCATAGATACTTCCTTCAACCTCAACTAATGCAACCTCCTTCTCTAGGTAGCTTTTTACAGATGAATCAATTGTAATGAATGTCATTTCTGTTGCATCAACAATAATACAAGCTAATTCTTCATTACAATATACTGGATACAAGGTTGTCTGTGAGCCATTAGAAGGCTGTGCGTCTTTATTTACAGACAATGCCACTATTCCATTTGTCAGATAGTATTCTTCCCCAGAAAGCTCAGAAACAACGCTAGCAGCGTATGTCTTAACGCTATCAGTCAATGGAACAATAGTGTTAGAAACCTTTACCTGCTCAGGTTGCTTTGGGGTGGATGTGCATCCTGTTAATACTAGAATAATTAACAATACTATAATTGATTTCTTCATATCATCAACTCCTTCTTATTACGCTTATCCAATATTAAGCTTATGCAAAATATAAAATAAAACTCTTACTCTTGTCAAGTTTTGAAAAAATCTATTAATATTTTCTTAATAGGATTTTAATCAGAATCATAAAAAAGAGAGGTTAAACCTCAACGTCATTAAGTTAAG
>DCGH01000110.1 GCA_002315205.1 Erysipelotrichaceae bacterium UBA1783 | reverse complement strand
ACCACATCTTTCACATCTTGTATAAGCTCTAGTAGAGAACTTAGCAGGACGATGTGCTTTAATTTTTAACGATGTCTTTGCCATGATTCTCTCCTTTACTTAACAAATGGCATACCAAGTTGATCTAATAATTCCTTGGCTTCTTCATTAGTCTTAGCTGTAGTAACGATAACGATATCCATACCACGAACCTTGCTGACCTTATCATATTGAATTTCAGGGAAAATAATCTGTTCCTTGATACCCAATGTGTAATTACCGCGACCATCGAAAGCAGTATTGCTGACACCACGGAAATCTCTAACTCGTGGTAAAGAAACAGAAATCAGCTTATCCAAGAACTCATACATCTTTTCACCACGCAAAGTAACCTTAGTACCGATAGGCATGCCTTCTCTTAACTTAAAGTTAGCGATTGACTTCTTTGCCTTAGTGATAACTGGCTTCTGACCAGCGATAGCAGTTAACTCAGCAACAGCATCATCTAATGCCTTAGGATTAGCAACAGCCTCACCAACACCGAAGTTAATAACGATCTTTTCAACCTTAGGACACTGCATTACTGTTGAATATTCAAACTTCTTGAATAATGCATCCTTAACATCATTTAAATATTTTTCCTGTAGGCGGTTCATTATTTCTTACCTCCCTTTTTAGCTTTCTTCTTGTCTTCAACAACCTTAACGTTGGAAACATCGATTGGCATTTCGGCAGAAATGATACCACCATCAGGATTAGCCTGACTTGGCTTCTGAGCCTTCTTGCGGATATTTACACCTTCAACAACGACCTTATTAGCCTTTGGAAAAGCAGCAATGACCTCACCAGTCATACCCTTATCCTGTCCAGTGATGACCTGAACTTTATCACCCTTTTTAATTTTCATAAGTTCGTGTCCTCCTACAATACTTCCGGAGCCAAAGAGACGATCTTCATGAAATCGCGATCACGTAATTCTCTGGCAACCGGGCCAAAGATACGTGTGCCTCTTGGCGTATTATCATCCTTGATAATAACAGCAGCGTTATCATCAAATTTGATATAAGAACCATTTTCTCTAGCAACACCGTATTTAGTTCTAACGATAACAGCCTTAACAACTTCACCCTTCTTAGCAGTTCCACCAGGTGTAGCTTCCTTGACTGAACAAACAACGATATCACCAATGCTGGCAGTCTTACGATTAGAACCGCCTAAGCAACGGATAACCAGTAATTCTTTAGCACCGGTATTATCAGCTACTTTTAATCTAGTCTCATTATGTACCATGATTTACCTCCTAAAGAATGACAGCCTTCTCAATAATCTTAACCAGACGGAAGTGCTTGTCCTTACTCAAAGTTCTAGTTTCCATGATTTCAACAGTATCACCGATATGGGCTTCATTATTTTCATCATGGGCCTTAAATTTCCGAGAGAAATTAACCTGTTTACCATAAAGAGGATGCTTTTTTCTTTCCGAAATCTGTACTACGATTGTTTTCTGCATCTTATCGGATACAACTACACCACGTAAGACACGTCTTGCATTCTTTCTTTCCATCTTTCGCTCCTCCTACTATGCGTTTTCTCTTTCTTTTAGAATTGTTTTAATTCTAGCGATAGACTTCTTTAATTCTCTGATTCTCATTGGATTCTCAATAGAACCTGTAGCTCTTTGGAAACGAAGATCGAACAATTCATTTCTGAACTCTTCCAGAGTCTTCAGAAGTTCTTCACTGGACTTTTCTCTGATCTCTTTTACGTTCATGATTATTCACCTTTCTTTACAAACTTGCACTTGACAGGCAACTTATGAGATGCCAGACGGAAAGCTTCTCTGGCAATATCCTCTGATACATCACCGATTTCAAACATAACACGGCCCTTCTGAACAACAGCAACCCATCCTTCAGGAGCACCCTTACCAGAACCCATACGAACTTCCAATGGTTTCTTTGTAATAGCTAAGTGAGGGAAGATCTTAATCCAGACCTTACCACCACGATTCATATATCTAGTCATGGCAACACGGGCTGCCTCAATCTGATTAGAAGAAATGTAAGCACCATTCATTGCAACCAGACCATATTCACCAAATACTACTTCGCGACCGGCTTTTGACTTACCTTCGTAAGACAAACGATGAGGACGACGATATTTGGTTCTGTTAGGCATTAACATACTACTCAGCATCCTCCTTTACTTCAACAGCATCAGCCTTGGCTTCTTCAGCAGGAGCCTGACCTTCAGCATTGTTTCTATTGTTGAAACGACGATCGCCTCTACGACGATTATTAGGACGACCATTCATACTCATCTTTGGCTTTTCAGGTTCCTGAACCATTTCACCTGGTAAAACTTCACCACGGCAGATCCAGACTTTAACACCTAATTTACCATAAGTAGTCATTGCTTCTTCCCAAGCAAAGTCAATATCAGAACGAAGAGTATGTAGAGGAACGACACCCTCAGAATAACCCTCAGATCTAGCGATATCAGCGCCACCAAGACGACCAGAAATAGAAGTCTTGATACCCTTTGCACCAGATCTCATAGTCTGCTGAATAGCCTTCTTCTGAGCAGTACGGAATGACTGTCTCTCTTCAAGGTTCTTAGCAATCTTCATTGCAACCAGTCTGGCATCCAAATCAGGATTACCGACTTCAACGATATTGATATTAACTTCCTTATTGTTAGAAAGCTTAGCAATCTTCTTCTTTAATTCTTCAATCTTAGCGCCATCAGCACCAACGAACATACCAGGACGAGCAGTTCTGATAACCAGATTTACACGATTCTTGCTTCTTTCGATTTCAACGCGGGAAACCAGACAATCTTTGCAGTTATCAATAATATACTGACGAATCTTGATATCTTCCTGTAAGAGACTGCCATATTCTTTTTCAGCAAACCAGCGAGATTCCCAATCACGAATGACGCCGACTCTCATGCCAATAGGACTTACTTTCTGACCCATGATTTCCCTCCTTATCTTTCTTCAACCACAACAGTGATGTGGCTGGTTCTCTTCATAATTGAATAAGCACTACCCTTTGCACGAGGCATATAACGCTTAATAGTTACACCCTCATTTGCATAACAGGCCTTAACATATAACTTCTCTTCCAACATGTTATTGTTGTGAACAGCGTTAGCCTTAGCACTCTTAACAACCTTTGCAATAGCAGCAGCAGCATGATTAGGAGTGAACTTCAGGATAGCCAATGCTTCATCAACATCCTTACCTCTAATAAGATCAAGGACTAATCTAACCTTACGAGCGGAGATCCTTACTGTCTTAGCAGTTGCTTTAACTTCCATAATAACTGACCCCCTTAAGCCTTCTTGTCGTCACCACCGTGACCACCGAATTTTCTTGTTGGAACAAATTCGCCCAACTTATGACCAACCATATCCTCAGTTACATAAACAGGAACATGTTCCTTACCATTATGAACTGCGAATGTATGCTCAACGAAATCAGGGAAAATGGTAGAACGACGAGACCAAGTCTTAATAACTTCTTTTTTATTTGCAGCATTTAATGCTTCAACTTTTTTCATTAGGTGTTCATCACAGAATGGACCCTTTTTTAAACTACGTGCCATTTAATCATTCTCCCCTTTCTACTTATCATTTCTTCTTCTAATGATTAGTTCATTAGATTTGTTCTTATTCTTACGAGTCTTAACACCCATAGCTTTCTTACCCCAAGGAGTCATTGGAGACTTACGTCCAATTGGTGATCTTCCTTCACCGCCACCATGAGGGTGATCTACTGGGTTCATAACTGAACCTCTAACAGTAGGCTTAACGCCTAACCATCTAGTTCTACCTGCTTTACCCCAATTGATTAAGCTGTAATCTTCGTTACCAACTTGACCAATAGTAGCACGGCAGTTGCCTAAGATTCTTCTCATTTCGCCACTAGCAAGTCTTAGAGTTACATACTTTTCTTCGATTGCTAAGATTTGAGCACTAACACCAGCTGCTCTTGCGATTTGACCGCCTTTACCAGGTTTTAGTTCAATGTTATGAACGATTGTACCTTCAGGCATATATTGCATTTGACATGCGTTACCAACTTTAATGTCGGCTTTTTCACCAGATACTACTTGCATACCAACTTCTAGTCCCTTAGGTGCTAAGATATATCTCTTTT
>DCGH01000020.1 GCA_002315205.1 Erysipelotrichaceae bacterium UBA1783 | reverse complement strand
TCCTGAAGGATGGGTAGCAGTTGTTCAGGCCGGACGCGTATTATTCGAAATCGATGGTGTATCTGAGGAAATCGCTAGAGAAGCATTCAGATTAGCTTCTCATAAGCTTCCAATTAAGACACGCTTCGTATTAAAAGGACAGGAGGCTAAGTAATTATGGAAAAGATGAAGGAAATCCGTGAATTAACTAATGAACAGTTAAACAAGCAGGTTGAAACATTAAAGGAAGAGTTATTTGACCTTCGTTTCAAGCAGGCAACTGGTGTTATTGAAAACCCAGCTCGCATCAAGGAAATTAGAAAAACTATTGCACGTATTAAGACTGTTTTGACTGAACGTCAGAACGCTAATGCGTAGTTAGGAGGTCTTAAATATGGAAAATAGATCAACTCGTAAGATGTATCGTGGTGTTGTAGTTAGCGATAAGATGGATAAGACTATCGTAGTAGAAGTTTCTACATCTAAGAAGCATGCTAAGTACGGCAAGCGCGTTAAGTATTCAAAGAAGTTCGCTGCACATGATGAGAACAATACTGCTAAGATGGGCGATACAGTTGTTATCATGGAAACAAGACCTTTATCAGCAACTAAGCGTTTCCGTTTAGTTGAAATTGCTGAAAAGGCTCAGGTGTTATAGGAGGTAAGTTAAATGATTCATACAGAAACTCGTTTAAAGGTTGCCGATAACACAGGCGCAAAGGAATTATTAGTTATCCGCTGCTTAGGCGGTTCAAACAGAAAGACTGCTTCTGTTGGTGACGTTGTAGTATGTGCTGTTAAGAGCGCTGCTCCAAACGGAACTGTTAAGAAGTCAGCAGTTGTTAAGGCTGTTATCGTTAGAACTGTTTACCCTGTAAGAAGAGAAAATGGTTCATACATCAAGTTCGACGATAACGCTGCAGTTATCATCAAGGATGATAAGTCTCCAGTTGGAACACGTATCTTTGGCCCAGTTGCTCGTGAAGTAAGAGAAGCTGAATACACAAAGATCGCATCTCTAGCTGCAGAAGTACTATAAGGAGGTGCCTTTATGAAGATTAAAAAAGGTGATAAGGTTCAGGTTATTGCTGGTAAAGATAAAGGCGTTACTGGTGAAGTATTAGCAGTTTATCCAGAACAGCACAAGGTAGTTGTTGAAGGTGTAAACATCTTAAAGAAGCATGTTAAGCCATCACAGCTAAACCCAGAGGGTGGTATCCTATCTCAGGAAGCTCCAATTGATATTTCAAATGTTATGGCATACGATTCAAAGGCTAAGAAGGCTGGAAGAGTTGGTTATGTTATGAAGGGCGACCAGAAGGTAAGAATCAATAAGAAGAGCGGCAACGAAATCAAGGCTGCTAAGAAGTAAGAAGGGAGTAAAGCATGAACAGATTAAATGAAAAGTACAATAATGAAGTTGTAGCTAAGTTAATGTCTCGCTTTAACTACTCTTCAGTTATGGAATGTCCAAAGTTAGTAAAGATCGTTATTAACATGGGCGTAGGCGATGCTATCGCTAATCCAAAGGCTTTAGATGAAGCTGTTGAAGAATTAACAGCAATCTCTGGTCAGAAGCCAGTAATCACTAAGGCTAAGAAGTCAATTGCGAACTTCAAGTTAAGAGAAGGTATGTCAATTGGTTGCAAGGTTACTTTAAGAGGCGAAAGAATGTATGACTTCTATGATAAGCTTGTGAACGTTTCATTACCACGTGTAAGAGACTTCAGAGGTGTTTCTAGAACAGCATTCGACGGTAGAGGTAACTACACATTAGGTGTTAAGGAACAGATTATCTTCCCAGAAATCAACTACGATAAGGTAGTTATTACTAGAGGTATGGATATTGTTGTTGTTACAACAGCTAAGACAAATGAAGAGGCATATGCTTTATTAGAAGCATTAGGAATGCCTTTCACAAAGTAATTGGAGGATGAGGAAAAATGGCAAGAAAATCAATGAAAATTAAGGCTGCTGCTCCCGCAAAGTTCTCAACTAGAGAATATACTAGATGCGAACGTTGTGGCAGACCTCACTCTGTATTAAGAAAGTATAAGTTATGTCGTATCTGCTTCAGAGAATTAGCTTACAAGGGCGAAATTCCTGGAGTAAGAAAGGCAAGCTGGTAAGATAAGGAGGAAACACATTTATGACAGATACAATTGCAGATATGCTTACACGCATCAGAAATGCTGTTGGGGCTAAACATGAAAGTGTTGTAATCCCTGCTAGCAAGGAAAAGATTGAAATCGCTAAGATCCTAAAGGCAGAAGGCTTCATTGCTGACTACACTGTTGAAGGCGATTTAAAGAAGAACATTGTTGTTACATTAAAGTATGGCAAGAATGGTCAGAAGGTTATCACTGGCATGAAGAGAATCTCTAAGCCAGGATTAAGAGTTTACGCAAAGGCTGAAGATTTACCAAGAGTATTAAACGGTTTAGGTATTGCTATCGTTTCTACTTCTAAGGGTATCATCACAGCTAAGGATGCTAAGGCTCAGAACGTTGGCGGCGAAGTATTAGCTTACGTTTGGTAAAATTTAAAAATTAAAGGAAGGTAAAAAGAATATGTCACGTATCGGAAATAAAACGATTACCATTCCTGCAGGCGTTGAATTCAACGTTGCTGAAGGTAATGAGGTGACTGTTAAGGGTCCTAAGGGAACTTTAACTCGTCAGTTTGATTCAAGAATGGAAATCGTTGTTGATGGCGCTACAATCACTGTTAAGCGTCCAAATGATGAAAAGGAAATCAAACAGTTACACGGAACTACAAGAGCTTTATTAAACAACATGATCGTTGGTGTTCATGAAGGTTTCGTTAGAGAATTAGTTATCGAAGGTATCGGTTACAGAGCTGCTGTAGCTGGCCAGACTTTAACATTAAACATGGGTTATTCTCATCCAGTAACAATCGTTGCTGAACAGGGTTTAACTATCGAAGTACCAAAGCCTCAGCAGATTATTGTTAAGGGTATCGACAAGCAGAGAGTTGGCGAATTAGCTGCTAACATCAGAGCTGTTCGTAAGCCTGAACCATATAAGGGCAAGGGTATTGCTTACAAGGGTGAAAAGATCCGTCGTAAGGAAGGCAAGACTGCTGCTAAGTAGTAAGAAGGGAGATATGAGATATGATTACTAAAAAGTCTAAAAACGAAGAAAGAATTCGTCGTCATATTCGCGTTCGTACTAAGGTTTCTGGTACAGCAGAATGTCCACGTTTAAATGTATTCCGTTCAAACAAGAATATCCACGCACAGATCATTGATGATGTAGCTGGCAATACATTAGTTGCTGCTAGCTCAGTTGATATGAAGTTAGAAAATGGTGGAAACATCGAAGCTGCAAAGGCAGTTGGTGCAGAAGTAGCTAAGAGAGCTTTAGCTGCTGGTATCACAGCTGTAGTATTTGACCGTGGTGGTTATGTTTACCATGGTAGAGTTGCTGCTTTAGCAGATGCTGCTAGAGAAGCAGGATTAGAATTCTAGGAGGTTCGCAAATGTCAGAAATGGAAAATAAGGTAGAAGTTACTGAAGTTGCTGCTCCAGTAGAAACAGCTGCAACTGCAGAAAGACAGGACAGAAGAAATCGTCGTAATGGCGACAGAAAGTTCAAGAGAACTGAACGTCCTGAAAAGGAATTTGAAGAAAAGGTAGTAAAGATCAACCGTATTACTAAGGTTGTTAAGGGTGGTAGAAGAATGAGATTCGCTGCTCTAGTAGTAGTTGGTGATAAGAAGGGCCGCATCGGTTTCGGTACTGGTAAGGCTAAGGAAGTACCAGATGCTATTAAGAAGGCAACTGAAATGGCTAACAAGAACGTATTCAAGGTTAGCTTAGTTGGTGATACTTTACCACACGAAACAAATGGTGTTTATGGTGCTGCAAACGTAGTATTACGTCCAGCTGCAACTGGTACTGGTGTTATCGCTGGTGGTCCAGTTAGAGCCGTATTAGAATTAGCAGGCGTAAACAATGTCATCTCAAAGTGCTTAGGCTCAAGAACTCCTATTAACCTAGTAAGAGCTACTTGCGAAGGCTTAAAGAGCATGACAACAATTGAAGAAGTCGCAGAATTAAGAGGCAAGAAGCCATCTGAAATTCGTTACTAAAAAGGAGGATTACGCAATTATGAAATTACATGAATTACAGTACACTGAAGGTGCACGTAAGGACGGATTCAGACTTGGACGTGGTCTAGGTTCTGGTAACGGTAAGACTTCTGGCAAGGGTAACAAAGGTCAGAAGGCTAGAAGCGGCGGTATGGGTAAGTTAGGCTTCGAAGGTGGCCAGACTCCATTATGGAGACGTCTACCTAAGAGAGGTTTCACTAACTACACTCGCGTAGAATATGCAATCATCAACTTAGACCAGTTAAACAGATTCGAAGAAGGTACAGAAGTTACTGTTGAATTATTACACAATACTGGTTTAGTTAAGGATTTAAAAGACGGTGTAAAGGTTCTTGGCGAAGGTGAATTAGAGAAGGCATTAACTGTTAAGGCTAACAAGTTCTCTAAGAGCGCAATCGCTGCAATTGAAAAAGCAGGCGGAAAAGCTGAGGAAATTTAATTATGATTAAGACTTTAATCTCTTTATTCCAGAATAAAGAAATCAGAAGTAAAATCTTGTTCACATTAGTAATGATGCTAATATTCAGATTAGGTGCTGGAATCACTCTTCCTGGAGTAGATTCTAGCAAGCTAATTTCTGGACTTGGCGAAAACTCATTAATCTCAATGATGAACATCTTAGGCGCTGGTAGCTGGCAGACATTCTCCATTTTCTCAATGGGTGTTGGTCCATATATCACCGCAAGTATCGTCATCGAATTATTAGCTATGGATATTATTCCACCTCTAGCTGAAATGCAGAAGGACGGTCAAAAAGGACGCCAAAAGCTTGATCAGATTACACGTTATGTAACTGTAGTATTAGCTTTCTTACAAGCTTACACTTTAACAATGACATTTGACAAAAGTTATGGTATACTACAGAGTAGTGACTTCAAAAATTACCTATATGTAGCCACTATTTTAACTGCTGGTACCTTCCTATTAACCTGGATTGGTGACAGAATTGCACAGTATGGTATTGGTAATGGTATTTCAATGATTATCTTCGCAGGTATCGTTGCAAACCTTCCTTATCAGTTCTATGCTTCATTTGTTACATTAATCTTCGGTGAAGATGGATCAGTATTAGCAACTGGTGTATTCAAGTATTTATTAGTAATTGTAATGTATATTGCTATCATCGTATTAGTAATCTTTGTAGATTCTTCTACAAGAAAGATTCCTATTCAGTACACTTCTAATTCAAGCAGAAAAGGAAGCAAGGATATCAACTACTTACCATTAAAGATAAATAGTGCTTCAGTATTACCAGTAATCTTCGCTTCAACAATCATGGTTGCTCCTAGAACAATCGTAGCATTAATCTCTAATTTCTCTTTCTACAAGGAAACAGCTTTCATGAGCAAGCTATACAAGTTCTTCGAGTATATCTCAAATTTCAAGAACGTTGGAGCATTACTAGCATATCTAGTATTAATTTATGCATTCACATTCTTCTATACTCATATTCAGGTGGATCCTGAAAAGATTAGTGAGAATTTGAATAAGCAGGGAACATACATTCCTGGTGTTAGACCTGGTGTAGAAACTAAGAACTATATTACAAAGGTTTTAAACCGTATCACTGTTCTTGGTGCATTGTTCCTATGTTTCATTGCTGCTTTGCCATACCTATTATCAATGTTCACAGATATTTCTAACAACATTACAATGGGTGGTACATCAATTATTATCGTAGTTGGTGTTGCTCTTGAAACAGTCAAGGATTTAGAAAATCAGTTAACTCAAAAAGAATATCATGGTTTCATGAAAAGGAAGTAAAAATGCTTAAAATGTTGATTATGGGCCCAGCCGGAAGTGGTAAGGGTACAATGTCAAGCCTTATTAAAGAACATTTCCCAGTAGCACATATTTCTACAGGGGATATGTTCAGGGAGGAAATTAAGCTAAATACATCATTGGGACAAGAAGCAAATTCTTACATTAGTAAGGGTCAACTTGTCCCTGATGATGTTACTATTGCAATGGTGAAGAGTAGACTTACTCATGACGATTGTGCGAATGGATTTTTGCTTGATGGATTCCCAAGATCACTTGCCCAAGCAGTGGCAATTGATGATATAGGGATTAATGCGGTCATTAATCTGACAATCGACGAGAATTTACTTGTAGATCGTATTGTTTACAGACGCGTTTGCAAAAACTGCGGTGCGACATATAACTTAAAGAATTTACCTTCAAAGATGGAAGGTATTTGCGATAAGTGTGGATCTGAACTAAAGCAAAGAAATGATGACACTTATGAGAAGCTAATGGTTCGTTTAGAATCATATGCAAGACAAACTCAGCCAGTAGTTGAATTCTTCAGAGAAAAAGGCGTCGTTTATGACGTAGATGCTGGAAGAACTATTGATGAGATCTATTCTGATATTGAAAAAATTTTGACAAAAGTAAGAGAGGAAAATTTATAAATAATGGCAGATAAGCAAGATGTTATTGAAGTAGAAGGTATTGTTGAAGATACATTACCAAATGCTCAATTTAAAGTGAAATTACCTAATGGACATTCTATTTTGGCCCACGTTTCTGGTAAAAT
>DCGH01000050.1 GCA_002315205.1 Erysipelotrichaceae bacterium UBA1783 | reverse complement strand
ATCTAAAGGATGCCCCTCTAGACCAAACTGTAGCAATTTGCTTAGATATTAAGACCCCTGTAAAGCTTGTAAAAGCAAGACACATGGATTTGTCAGTAGCCACTGGCTACGCAGGTGCTACACCAGTTGAACTCGTATGGTTTCGCGCAAGCTACATTAGATCTGTAATTAGCGCTGGAGAATCATATGTTTTTCTTGGAAAACTTCAAAAACAAGGCAATCGTTTTAAGCTAGAGCAGCCCGATTATTACAGTCTAGAAAAATATAATCAGCTTAGGTACAGCCTTCAGCCCATATATCCACTTACCAAGGGACTTAAGAATAATGTTGTAAAAAAGACTGTACAATCAGCCTTTGAATCCGTGGCTCTTTCCAATCGTCGACTTCCTGACTTCGTAGAAGAACGAGAGCACTTTTTAAGTTATTCTAATGCATTATTTACATATCATTTTCCAAATAGCTTAGAGGATTTAGTTGATGCAAGAAAAAGATTAGCTTATGAAGAACTATTTTATTTCATATTGAACACAAAGCTCCTAGAGCAAGGCAATGCATTACAACCTAACAACTTTGATATTCATGGCAATGATATATATGATTTTGCAATAGAAAGCTTACCATTTGCATTAACTAAGGGACAGCAAAGCGCCCTTGATGAAGTAATTAATGATTTGGAATCTAATTACATCAATCAACGTCTAATTCAAGGTGACGTTGGTTCTGGTAAAACCATGGTGGCATTTCTTGCAATGCTTAGAGTCATTAGTAATGGCTATCAGGCTGCAATCATGGCACCAACAGAAGTATTGGCTATGCAGCACTATGAGACCTTTTGCAAATACGTAAATGACTTCAGACTGCCTTATAAGGTTGCTGTATTAACTGGTTCAATGAAGGCTTCAATGCGAAAAGAGATGCAAAAGCTTATAGACCAGGAAGAGGCCCTATTCATCATTGGAACCCATGCATTAATTTCAGAAAAATCATCCTACAACAATTTAGGCTTAGTTGTAACTGATGAGCAGCATAGATTCGGCGTAAAACAAAGGGAAAAGTTTTTCGAGAAGGGTAACAAGCCTCATATTTTGGTTATGAGTGCAACTCCAATTCCAAGGACACTTGCCATGATTTTATATGGAAATATGTCTGTATCTGTCATAAATGAAATGCCAGTAGGAAGACTGCCTATCAAAACATGCGTAATTTCTGACTCTAAAAGAAATAGTGCATTTAAATTTATAAAGGACGAAATTGAAAAGGGGCATCAGGCATATATCATCTGTCATTTGGTTGAAGCCAGTGAAACTACTGAAGCTGAAAATGTCACCGATTATGCTCAAAATATAGATGATTACTTCAAGGGTAGTGTTACCTACGGCATTCTTCATGGAAAAATGAAGCCTGACGACAAAAACAAAGTAATGAATGACTTTGCATCAGGTAAATTAGATATTCTTGTTTCTACAACTGTTGTAGAAGTCGGAGTAAATGTTCCTAATGCAACTGTCATGATGATTGAGAACGCCAATAGATTTGGCTTAGCTCAGTTACATCAGCTACGAGGCCGAGTTGGTAGAGGTCAAGATCAGAGCTATTGCATCTTAATGAATACCTCAAAAGATGCAAGCCAGTCTGATAGACTAAATATTATGCTTAAATCAAATGATGGATTTGAGATTGCAAGAGAAGACCTAAAGCTGCGTGGTCCAGGAGATTTCTTTGGAATACGTCAAAGTGGTGATTTCAACTTTAAGGTTGCGGACATCACAGCTGATGCCCAATTAATAGAACAGGCAGCAAGTGATGTAGAAAAACTATTATCAATTGAAGAATATCAAGATAAATATGGTTATGTAATCGAATCAATGAATCACTATATTGATATGCAATCCTATGTTTTATAAAAAAATGGCGCCTACAACCTTTAATATTGGTTGTAGACGCCTTTATTTTTATTTAATCAACTTCACATGGCTTAAATCTGGGGATGCCATCATAGAAAAATTAGTGTAATATACAACGAAGCCTGCTACAGCCTTAGCTGGCTTTTTTACATTTTTCTTTTGGAGATAATCAATCTCAACCTTTTCATTTTCTCTACCATTAGAGTAATAAGCTGCCAGGCTTGCTGCATACTCAAAGGTCGAATCTGGAAGCTCCTTGCCATCACATTTAACAACCACATGAGAACCAGGCATTTTCTTTGCATGGAACCACCAGTCATTACCTGTTGCCATCTTAAATGTTAACTCATCATTTTGATAATTATTTTTTCCAACATAAATATCAAAGCCATTATCATCAACAAAATGCATTGGCTTGGATTTAGCTTCGTGCTTGCTCTTTTTACCTGATGTATGCTTCTTTATAAATCCATAGTCAGAAAGCTCTTTTCTGATGTCATTTAAATCGCCTTCAGACTCCGCAATATTTAATGCAGCCTCTATGGATTGTAGAAGAGTAAGCTCATCCCTTGATTGCTCTAAATAGGTGTCCAAAGCTTCAGCTGTACGCTTAAGCTTGTTATATTTATCAAAATATTTCTTGGCATTTTCTGAAGCTGATATTGTTGGATCAAGAGGTATTGTTAATGGTTCATTGGTATAGTAATTTATAACCTCTATAGACTTGTCGCCGTCTTTTGCCGAATAACCATAGGTATGTAATAATTCACCGTAAATCTTGTATTTATCCTTTTTCTCTGTATCTCTCAGCTGCTTTTCCTGCAAATCTAGCTTTTTAGCACATCTTTCAATATGATTTGAAATAATTTTTCTAAGATCAGCTGACTTCTGTCTAATATTGGTATATTGATTCTTCTTGGAATAGTAGAGTACTAAAACCTTAGATATGGAATCCAAAGTTAATACGTCCATATCCTTATACATGCTAAGTTCAATTGGTGCAAATTCCAAAGGTTCGTTATTAGCCGGATTAACAACTATCGAAGGATAATATTTTTGATCATTAACATCTGAAATAATCTCTGAAAATGCATTAAATAGTCTATCCCTATGCTCGTCAAAAAGTGATGCTGTAGCAACATCTGAATCAAGACCTGCTCTAAAACAGATTTCAGCTGCCATTTGTGGACTAAAGCCCATAAGGCTGCCTACTATGGCCTTACTGATCGAAGTAGGCTTTTTACAAACATTAGAATCAAAAACAGCTCTATCAACTGTAAATGGATCCAATTTACCTTCCTGCGCAGGAATGAAATATTTTCTTCCTGGTAAAACCTCTCTAACCGAGCTAACAGAAGCGGAAACATGCTTAATAGAATCTAAAATAATATCATCTTCATCACAAAAGATAATATTACTGTGCTTACCCATGATTTCCACATATAAATACTTGTGCGCGATATCGCCCATTTCGTTTAAATGTTGAATTGTAAACTTTACAACTCTTTCCAATGACATCTGCTCTATAGCAGTTATTCTGCCCGCGCCAATGTGCTTGCGAAGAAGCATGCAAAAGCCAGGAGCAGTAATTGGGCTTGGCTTGTTGTCATCTGTTAAGTACAAAAATGGAAGAGAAGCATTAGCTGAAATGAGAAGTCGCTTATTTCCTGACTGAGTATTAACAACAATCAGAATTTCTTCCTTCTCAGGCTGTGAAATCTTATTTATTCTACCGTTCAAAAGAACACTTTTAAATTCATCTGTTAATGCATGAATGCAAATACCATCTAATGCCATAAAAGCTCCTTAAAGTTTGTTATCAATTGACTATTAGGATACATTTAATTATAATTAAATTCAACTATGCAATTATGGATTTTTATGCGTAAAAAGGAGACTAAAATTCATGGTTAGAAGCATGACTGGATACGGCAAAGGTATTGCTGAAAACGAACAAGCACGAGTAACTGTAGAAATGAAATCTGTTAATCACAGATATCTAGATTTGAACATTAAGCTTCCAAAGAAGCTCAATTATTTAGAGAGCACCATTCGTAATTGTGTAAGCGAAGATGTTTTCCGTGGTAAGGTTGATTTATATATTACCCTTACTGAACATGCAGACAGTAACTATTCTGTTAACTGCAATATAAACATGGCCAAGATGTATTACGATACCATTTCAGCCATGGCCACAGAGCTTGGCATCGAAAATGATTTGAAGGCATCTACTGTTGCCAGATTTGCCGATGTTATGGAAATTACAGAGAAGGAATCTAACGAAGAGGATCTTTCTCCACTAGTACTAGAAGCATTATCAAATTGTATCAAGCAGTTTGTTGAAAGCCGAATTTCCGAAGGCGAGCGTTTAGAAACTGACTTAACAGCTAAGCTTGACGAGCTTTCTTCTTTAGTAGACAAACTCGAAGAACGTTCTCCAAAGATTATTGAAGAATATAGAACAAAGCTTACTGAAAAGATTAATGAGCTTCTTGGTGATAATAAGGTTGATGAAACACGTATTGCTCAAGAAGTTACTATCTACGCTGACAAGGTTTGCATCGACGAGGAAATGGTACGTCTTAAGTCTCATGTTGTAGAGACTAAAAACGTATTTAAGCTTGATAAGGAAGTTGGACGCAAGCTCGATTTCTTAGCTCAAGAGCTTAACCGTGAAGCTAATACAATACTTTCAAAGTCAACTGATGTAGAAATCGCTGATATTGGCATTACACTTAAGACATTAATCGAGAAGATTAGAGAACAAATTCAGAATATAGAATAAGGAGGCGGATATCCATGACAAGAGATAAAGGACTTATCGTTGTTTTATCTGGATTTTCCGGTGCTGGCAAGGGCACAATTATGAAACATTTGCTTGCAACACATCCTGATGATTACAATCTATCTATTTCTGCTACAACAAGAGGAATCAGACCAGGCGAGCAAGATGGTCGTGAATACTTCTTCAAGACTAGAGAAGAATTTGATAAGATGATTGCTAATCAGGAGCTTTTAGAGTACGCCACCTTTAATGGTAATTCCTATGGAACTCCAAGAGCCTATGTAGAAGAACTAGTAAATCGTGGCAAGGATGTTATCCTTGAAATCGAAATACAGGGAGCTCTTCAGGTAAAAGAGATGTATCCTGATGCATTACTTTTATTTACCACACCACCTTCAGCTAAGGAATTAGAGCGAAGACTAGTAGGTCGTGGTACTGAAGAAGAAGAGGTTATCAATCAGCGACTTGCTATATCAGCAAAGGAATCGCTCAAAATGCCAAAGTATGATTACCTGATAATTAATGACGTTTTAGAAAACGCAGTTGAACAGGTTCATAATATAATTCAGTGCGAGCACTATCGTACAATTAGAAACATTGCAAACATTGCAGACATTCAAGAAGATTTGAAGATATTCGAAAGGAGATAAGATAATGATTCATCCATCATATGTAGAACTTATGGACGTAGTAAACGAAAGCACAGAGGTAGGAGAGGAGCCAGTTGTTAACAGCCGTTACTCAATTGTATGTGCTACTGCAAAGCGCGCTCGTCAGATTATCGATGGTCAGGAGCCAATGGTAGCTTCTAAGAAGGGTGAAAAGCCACTTTCAATCGCTGTTAAGGAGCTTTATGAAGGCGAGCTCAAGATTCTTAACGAGGATTCACCAGCAGAGGATTAAGATGAAGATATTATTTGTATCTTTAGGTTGTGACAAGAATTTAGTTGATTCTGAGCACATGCTAGGAGACCTTTTAGATAACAACTTTGAGATTTGTGATGATGAAAATGAAGCTGATGTTATCGTAGTTAACACCTGCTGTTTTATCAAAGATGCACTGGAGGAAAGCATCCAAAACATTATTGAATTTGGACAGCTGAAAAAAGATGGCAATCTAAAGGCGCTAATCATTACAGGATGCATGGCTCAGCGTTTTACTGAAGAGGTTCTTGCTGACCTTCCAGAAGTAGATGCTGTTGTAGGAACCAATTCCTACGATGAAATCGTAAATGTTATTAATCAAGTACTTGAAAATAACAACTATAAGCCTGTTGTTAAAAACGAGCTAACAGGAATTCCACGAAATGGCCGAAGAGTCCTTACAACCGGCGGCCATTTTGCTTATTTAAAGATTGCAGAAGGTTGCGATAAAAGATGTACTTACTGCATCATTCCATACATCAGAGGTGGCTTTAGAAGTGTTCCTATGGAAGAGCTTCTTGCTGAAGCAAACAAACTTGCAGCTGATGGTGTTACAGAATTGATTCTCGTAGCTCAAGAGACAACTGTATATGGAACAGATTTATATGGTCGCAAATGTCTTCCTGACTTATTACACAAGCTTTGTGCGATAGATGGAATTCGTTGGGTTAGATTGTTATATGCTTATCCAGAAGAGATTACAGATGAGCTAATCGAATGCATTAAGACCGAGCCTAAAATTTGTCATTATATTGATATGCCAATT
>DCGH01000051.1:400-4567 GCA_002315205.1 Erysipelotrichaceae bacterium UBA1783 | reverse complement strand
TGGTTTTATAATACGAAAAAGGATGGTTGCCCATCCTCTTATTTAGCGTTTATTTCTTCAGAGACTACTTAAGTACATTTAAGAAGACTAAAATAGCAACGATTGCACCAACGGCACAATATAGTCTTACTAAAGTAGCTGCTAAAGATGCAACAATGTTAATAATAGGTAAAATTCCTAATAATGAAGCAATAAAACCTACTAACCATGCAACAACGCAATAGCCTACGACAACAACTAAGCAATGCATTGCAGACTGCTTAGCCTGTGCTGATAATGGAAAATACTTTAACATTTTACTTCCTCCTTTTTCCTTATTACTAGCTCCTTATAGCCAGTTTCTTCATCAAATTCTCTTGAGAAGCTATATTGATCATCCAATGAGACTAGCACTATTTCACAAGTGGTATTCACATAGGAATTTTCACATAAATGTCCGCCAATCACCATCCCTGCTTCATCGGAAATAGAGATATGCAAATGCGCCCCATCCAAGCTGATCGTTCCTGTTAAGGAAACAATTTCATAACGGTTATTAAACTGTTTTACCGTCTTGCCATCGGCTAAACGAATGGTGGCTTGGTATAAGCAGCCTACGGCTGTCACAATTGCTGAGGCATCAATACCATTACTTTGACAAAAACGAATGATAGAAGCCTTTAAATCGTCTCCCCTATGTAATCTACAGCAATAGTACATAATATTTACCTCGAAAAATATTATATAATCAGAAAAATAAAGGTGTCAAATGACACCAGTACTTTTTTAATTTTTGAAGGGGAAAATATGGTTAACTCTTTAACCACTTATATTAAACAATACTTAAGTGAAATTTGTATGAAATAAAATACATTTTTTTGAAAATATTTAAAAAACTTTTCTTTCACATTATAATAACTATAGATAAAGAGGAAATTTTTTATGAAAACAATTACTTTAGGATCTACCGGTATTACCGTTGTACAGAATGGATTTGGTGCTTTACCAATTCAAAGAGCTGATGAAGCTACCGCAATTACGATATTAAGAAAAGCCTATGAGGGTGGTATTCAATTCTTTGATACTGCCAGAGCTTATTCTGACTCTGAAGAAAAGGTTGGAAAGGCTTTAAGCATTTATCCTAGAGAAAGCTACTATATTGCGACAAAATCTATGGCAAAGAATCCTGAAGACTTCAAATCTCAATTAGAGCTGTCATTAAGCTTATTACAGACGGATTATATTGATATTTACCAGTTCCATTGTGCCAATCAGGTCTACAAGCCAAATGATGGTACAGGCATGTATGAAGCAATGCTTCAAGCGAAAGAAGAAGGTAAAATCAGACATATTGGTATAACGACACATTTACTTTCTGTGGGACATGAGGCGATTGAAAGTGGCTTATATGAAACATTACAGTTCCCTTTAAGCTATATTTCCTCACAAAAGGATATTGATTTAGCCCAAAAGGCGATTGATCACAATATGGGATTTATTGCGATGAAGGGCTTAGCTGGTGGCTTATTACATAACACAGATGCCTGTATGGCCTTTATGCAGCAATCTGACTTTTTACCAATCTGGGGAATCCAGAAGGAAAGTGAATTAGATATGTGGTTAAGCTACTTTAATAAGGATACCCCTATGACTAAGGAAATCAAAGCCTTTATTGAAGAAGAAAAAGAAAACCTTGCAGGTGATTTCTGTCGAGGCTGTGGCTATTGTATGCCTTGTCCAGCAGGAATTCAGATTAATACCTGTGCTCGAATGTCACTATTATTAAGACGTTCTCCTTCTTTAAAGCAGTTATCAGAAACAATGCAGGCAGAAATGATGAAAATTGAAAGCTGTCTACATTGTGGAAGATGTAAATCAAGGTGTCCTTATCAGCTAGATACCCCAACACTATTAGAAAAGAATTTAGCTGACTATAAAGAGGTTTTAGCTGGAAGGGTTAAGGTACAGTAATGGAATATATCATTGTTGCCACTAGAGATAGCGTCTGTATGGGTGATGACTGTATGGCACCAAACAGATGTGATATTCCCTATCACAAGGAAGATAAGCTATCAGATTTAATGAGCTATGTCTATCAATATGTACCAACCATGAAAAATACGATTTGGGTTGTCAGAAACAAGCAACAGGTTATTGGATATTTAATGATTGATGAAGAAGGCAACTATAGCTATGAATTAGAAATGAAGAATAAATCGATTTATTCCCTGGGAAATAATTCCATTCATTGCAGCTATTTCTACAAAGGAAGATGTAGAGATTGTGATCAGAGCTTAAGCTTTTTAGATCAGGTAAAATCAATGTTAAGTAAATAAAAAAAGCGGATATTCTCCGCTTTTCATATTGCTTAAATTACTTTACAAATTCAATGTAAGCCATTGGTGCAGCATCGCCAGTTCTTACACCAGTCTTAACAACTCTAGTGTAACCACCATTTCTTTCAGCATAACGAGGTCCGATTTCTTCGAATAACTTCTGTAATGCTGTCTTGCCAGTAGCCTTGTCAGCGATAACTTCTCTTACATAACTTGCAGCCTGACGACGAGCGTGTAAATCACCCTTCTTAGCTAAAGTTACTAATTCATCAACAACTGTTCTAAGTTCCTTTGCCTTCATTTCAGTTGTATTAATCTTTTCATGAACGATCATATCAGTAGCTAAGTTGCGTAATAATGCTTTACGGTGATCAGCTGTACGTCCTAATTTACGATTATGCATTTTAGGTTCTCCTCCTCAATTTTTTTATAGATCAGACTGAGCGAAACCCTTACCAATTGAAGCAAGCTTTTCCTTGATTTCCTTGAAAGACTTCTTGCCTAGGTTTCTAATTCTCATCATTTCATCTTCAGTACGTTGAGTAATTTCATCAACAGTTGCGATTCCAGCTCTCTTCAAACAATTGTATGAACGAACTGTTAAATCTAAATCTTCGATAGGCATGTTATTACCCTTTACCATATCTTCATTTGTAGCATCCTTGATTACACTACCAAGCTCATTAACGCTTTCCTTAACAGAAGTTAATAGCTGTAAGTGATCACAAAGAATCTTTGATGCTAATGCAACTGCTTCTTCTGGTTTAATAACACCATTTGTCCAAACTTCTAGTGTTAAGCTATCGTACTTGGCATTCTGCTTAACTCTTGTAGGGTTAACTTCGAATGTTGCCTTCTTTACTGGAGTAAAGATTGAGTCAGTGTAGATTGTACCAATACCCTGGTTAGCACCCTGGTATAATGCCTTATTTTCATCAGCACTTAGGTATCCTCTACCCTTACGAGCTCTTAATTCCATCTCAAGCTTTCCACCTTCAGCAATGTGGCAGATTTCTAACTCTGGGTTTAAAATCTGAACACCTGTAGGTGCAATAATATCGCCAGCAGTAACTGTAGTTGGACCTACAGCGTTAATGCGTAATGTATATGATTCATCATCATCTACAGCGATAATTAACTTTTTGATATTAAGAATGATAGCAGTAACATCCTCAACAATTCCTGGAATAGCTGTAAATTCATGGTAAACACCATCAACCTTAATTGAATATACAGCGCCACCTGGCATAGCGGCTAATAGTACACGACGAACTGCATTACCGATAGTTGTACCGAAGCCTCTTTCTAATGGGCTTAATACGAACTTTCCATAATGTTCATCTTCTACATACTTTTCAATTTCAAAATCTGCTCTTTCAAACTGTTGCATCAACTATTCCTCCTTAAATTTTAGCCACGTGGACGCTTTGGTGGACGGCATCCATTATGTGGAATAGGTGTAACATCGTTGATTGCTGAGATTTCTAAACCAGCAACTGATAATGATCTTACAGCAGCTTCTCTTCCTGGACCAGGTCCCTTAACGTTTACTTCAACTGTCTTCATTCCATGGTCTACAGCAGCCTTAGCAGCAGCTTCTGCAGCCTGCTGAGCAGCGAATGGAGTTGACTTACGAGAGCCATGATAACCTAATGCACCAGCACTTGACCATGCTACTGCGTTACCGTTTTCGTCACAGATTGTAACGATTGTATTATTAAATGTTGAATGAATATGAGCGATTCCGCGTGCAATATTCTTTCTAACTTTACGTTTTCTAACAACTGTCTTCTTATTTGCAGCCATATTTTTAACCTCCTCGCTCTAATTACTTCTTCTTATTTGCAACTGT
>DCGH01000051.1:0-269 GCA_002315205.1 Erysipelotrichaceae bacterium UBA1783 | reverse complement strand
TCTTCTTAAGTCACCTTCTACCATGATCTTGTCTACTTCCTGACGTAAAGCATTTTCCTGTGCGTCAGTTAAGTCCTTTACTCTAATAGTTTCGTCAACGCCTGCAGCAGCACAAATCTGCTTAGCTGTAGTAGCACCGATACCATAGATGTATGTTAATGAGATACCTACACACTTATCGCGTGGGATATCAATACCAGCTATACGAGCCATAATTCTCTTTTACCTCCAATTAACCCTGTCTCTGTTTATGTTTAGGATTTTCACAA
>DCGH01000102.1 GCA_002315205.1 Erysipelotrichaceae bacterium UBA1783 | reverse complement strand
CTGCTTCCATTGGGAAGAATTCACAGCTTGGTACCTGCTTTAATGCTGCAGCATGGAAAATATAATCAACGCCATGCATTGCTCCTCTAACTGATTCTAGGTCTCTGACATCACCGATGTAGAACTTAATCTTTTCAGCAACCTCAGGCATTCTTACCTGATATTCATGACGCATGTCATCCTGTTTCTTTTCATCTCTAGAGAAAATTCTGATTTCTCCAATATCTGTCTTTAAAAATCTGTTTAATACAGCATTTCCAAATGATCCTGTTCCTCCAGTAATCATTAAAGTCTTTCCTGTAAATAATGACATAAGCTTACCTCCGTTTTAACTGTTTGTCTCATTTTGGGCATAATAAAACTAACATATTAACCCAACTATAATTTTAACCCATTAGCACTTGCTATTTCAACCCAAAAGAAAAGCGGGAAACCATTCCCGCTAATTTTTAAAACTTTTTTTCTATTTTTTCAAAGAATAACTGCTCTAAGAAGTTCTTTTCGTAATATTCTCTGGCATTTCTTCCCATTTCTGCTCTATTTGTTTCATCAGAAATGAATTTTCTGATATTTTCAGCTAGTTGATTTTCATCCTCAGCTTTACCACAATAACCACAGTTCGCTGCAGAGATAACCTCTGGTGTTTCCCCGTCAATAGCACCAATAATTGGCTTACCTACTGCCATATAGGATTGTACCTTACCAGGTAAGGTTAAGGAAATGACTGGATCAGCTCCTAATGTCACTAGCATTGCATCTGCTTTACTGTAGAAGCTAGGCATTTCCTCTAGTGGTCTTCTACCATAGAAAACAACATTTTCTAATCCTTGAGCTAATCCCTGTAATCTCTCTAAATCGGTACCACTACCAACAATATGGAACTTTACTGGTTCATTTGTTAATAGCTTAGCAGCTTTAATAATTGTTTCAACAGATTGAATGGCTCCAATATTTCCAGCAAAGGTGAAATCAAATGTTCCTGTTTCCTTCTTTGGTTCCAGTTTTTCAAAGATGCCTTCGGCATATTGAGGAAGATATTCAATTCTTTCTTTAGAGATATTGAAATGCTGATTTAAATAATCCGCAAACATTCTACTACTAATAAAGATATGGTCCATTGCTCGATAGATTCTCTTACTTACCCAATGATAGTATTTATAAATAATAGAACCTCTGGTAATTCCTCCAGCAATTAAGCTTTCTGGCCATAGGTCTTGACAATACATTACCTTTGGTACCTTATGCTTACTACCATAAGCCCAGCCTGCATAGCTCATCATAACTGGTGAGGTTTCATCACAGAATACAACATCAAATGGCAATCCATCACTAGCAACACATTTTTTAGATAAAGCATATAATGTTGAAGAAATCGCAAAGCTATAATAATTTAAAAATCTGAAAATAATGCCAGTTTTTCTAGGAATGGTATAACAGCGATGAATTTTAACACCACCAACGACTTCATCAATATGCTTTCCCTTACCATAACCATCATAGATGATTCCTTCTGGATAATTAGGATAGCCTGTCAATACCTGTACCTCATAGCCATCCTTTACTAATCGTTCACAGATATCTGAGATTCTAAATGGCTCTGGTTTATAGTGCTGGTAAACCACTAGTACCTTTTTCTTTGCTTCACTCATATACTTACCTTCTTTTACTTCTCTCTTTGCTTTGGTTCTATATGTAAAATAGAACACAGCTTTAATTCAACTCTTCTATAAAACTTAAATCTTTTTACTTTTCTTAATTCCTTTTGTTCAAAACAATCGCCAGGATAAGCATTGTATTGCTGGATATCTGATTGATCTACTTTATCCTTTTCTAATGGATAAAAGCCAGAATTGGTGATAAAGAAATTGTTATTGATACAATCTCCATAAACCTTCATATCACCACGTTGCTTGAAATGAATATACAGGAATTCATCATTCTTAATAATACCATCTTCATATGCTCTATACACATGACCATCCTTATAATAGAACACCTGTTGTTTAAAGTTGTTATTACTTTGAGCCAGGGTGAAACGATGATGATGAATAGAGATATCCGCAAAGATTCTTTCCTTAAAGGTTGTAAAACCATTGTTTTCAAAAATCTTTAGCATTCCATCTATTTCATCAAATGCTAGATTTCCTGGTGTTGTAAATACCTTTTTGTAGTCTCCTACGATAGAACCAGAAAGCATAAATCTTCTGTTATTTTCTTTTGTATTTCGATATAAGGATAAATGTCCTAATGGTAAAAACTTATCATAATCATATAAATGATATTGATCAAAATAGCTTTGTAAATCACCCCAGATTAAATCAAAATCACAATGTCCCCAATAATCGTACTGTGACAAATGGTCCTCTAAGATTAAACCATAGGCTGGTTTAAAATCACACATCTTATAAGGCCTTTCTAAAGAAATAGACATTGCAAGCTTTTTTTCAGCCAATTGTTTAAAGGCTTTTAAGCTCATAGGTAATTCTTTAACATTAGAAGCTGTTATTTTTAAATTTTGGTCGCTGACAATTAAAAAGTCTATGCTTTGATTGAATGCAGCACTCTTTAACCACAAATCAAAATAAGGCTTCACTTTTCCAAAATATGTTCCAATAATACATATCCTATTTGTCATCTTTATCTCCCCGTTTAATAAATCAACAAACTTACTTTTTAATATAATCCAACCATTGATTGGTGATCTTATTGACCTCTAAGGTTTCCTTAATCTTTACAGCATTATTAGAAATCTTGTTGTATAACTCTTTATTTTCAATCAGCTGAATCATCTTTTCAGCCATTTGAGTGCTACTACCAACATCAACTAAAAAACCATTTTCACTATCCATAATTAAATCGGAAGCACCCTTACTAGGATGATCTGTTGAGATAACTGGTAATCCTAATGCCATCGCTTCAATTAAGGAATTACTCATACCTTCGTAGTTGGATGATAATAAGAACGCAAAGCTATCCTTGATATCATCATATAAGGTATTGCTAGGACCTTTTAGGATAATGGAAGATGTTAATCCTTTATTATCGATATAGCTCTGTAAATCATCCTTCTGATTTCCTTTTCCATAAATCTCAAAGGTATACTCAGGATATTTAGCATGAACCATTTCAAAAGCATCTATTGCCATTGGCAAGTTCTTTTGTGGTTCTAAGCGTACTGCAGTAACAAAGGCTTTTCTTCTTTCACCAATATATGGATCAGGAATATTTGGATTAACTGGATTATAAATGACCGCTGAATTTCTTTGAATTTTTTCAGAGAAATATTCCTTTTCTCCATTGGTCTGGAAGACGAAATCATTGGCTAAAGGATATAGTAAATCTCTTAGCATTCTAGCCTTTTTACCTACTGGATCATATCTAGGATCATTTCTTTCCGCTACAATTAGTCTGGTCTTTAATCCCTTGCATGCTAATATAGAATACATATTGACTGCCACAGTAAAGGATACCACTGCTTTAGGAGCAATCTTTTTAATTGCCTTACGAATATCACTTACTCTTTTCGCAAATCCTACTCCTGGTACAGAATACTTCTTTGAGCAATCGACAATATGAATCTTATCTGATATTTCATAGGTTATCTTTGTTGAAGCAATTAGAATAACACTAACATCATCACCACCATTAGCCATGGCAGTGGCTAAATTAGCAACAACTCTCTCTGCTCCTCCTCCTGATAAGCTACCTACAACAAATACAATTTTCATCTTTATTTCTCATTTCTTTCAATGCTAGTAATTAACGCATCACAATATAATTTCGCAGCTGAAGTTGCGGTAAAGCCATTAGCTTCTACCTTCGCTAAAGCAATTTCAGGATTCATCTTTTTATCCATTAGCTCTTCAATAGCACCAACCCATTTTGCTGCATCATCGGTTTTAATAAATTGAACTAAATCTAGTCCCATATCACACATCGTTGTAATGGTATCAGATAATACCATTGGTGTTCCTGATGCCTGACATTCTACCGCTGTGGTTGGTAATCCTTCATTATAGGAAGGTAAAATCATACAATCCGCTACCTGCATTAAAGAAGAAATATCGCTTCTTCTGCCTAGTAGCTTTAGACTTTCAGATAAATTGTTCAATTCAATATTCTTAACCATTTCATCCCATAAGCCGCCATCCCCAACCATGGCAATCATATACTTCTTTTCCTTATCGATTTCCTTGGCTAATTCGACAATAAATGGATGGTTCTTGGCTTCAGAGAAACGGCCAACATGTAAAATCAGTTTTTTATTTTCTGGTAAACCAATTTCCTTACGATAATTGTCTTTTTCTTCTTCGGTTAAGATATGCTCGAACAATTCCTTCTTTACACCATTTGGAATCAATAGTGCTTCTCTTTTTTCTAAGAATTCTTTTCCAAAAATATAATTACCTGCAATATCGCTACAGGTCATATAGTCTGTAGCTACCTTATAGTTGACAGATTTATCTAGCTTATATACTAGTGGAATTCGATCAATCTTTGAATCGTACTTAGTAGTATGTGCATGAACAATAAATGTCTTAATGCCATACTTCTTACACATATTCTTAAATGGAATAGACATCCATCCTGCAATATGGCAATGAACTGCATCATAATGATTCTTTCCAAATAGCTCATCAATATACTTAAAGAACTGTACTGGTTTTCTTTTTGCGGAAGGCATACTGTAGCAGGTAGTGCCCATTTTCTCTAGTCTTTCAACAAATCCTTCTCCACCCTTATAGCTAAAAGCTATGGTATCAAAGATGAAATTATCACTCTTATTTTCAGTCAAGTTTAAAATTAGAGAACCAATTCCTCCACCATAGGCTGAAAAAACATGTAATACTTTGTATTGTTTATTCATTAAACTCGGCTCCTACTCTATTTCTTAGTTTTTATATACAGCTTCAAAGGTTTCTTTGTACTGTTTGTGGATAACCTCTAGCTGTAATCTGTTTCTAACAAAAGTAAATACCCTTTGTTGTAAAGCATCACCACTATTATTTACGATAGTTTGAATAGCTTCAGTAAACTTCTCTGGCTGATTTAATGGAATCGCCCAGCCTGCTTGAGCTACATTAATATCATTCCAAGGTGTCTGATCTGAAATGATAACTGGTGTTCCAACAATCATTGCTTCCGCAATGACATGGCCATAGTTTTCTGAGAAGGTTGGGAAAACAAATGCATCATATTTAGAGAAGGTTTCATGAACCTCTTCATGAGAAATTAAGCCACAATAGTTAACTTTTATATTCTCTGATAGCTCTGCAATTTCCTTCTGGCATTCAGTCCAATATTCCTTATCCTCTAGCGGTCCATAGATATCAAATGAAACATTTCCTGTAACACCCTTAAATGCCTTAATAGCACTGATTAAATTCTTCTTTGGATGAATTCTAGATAGGAAGATAAATCTTGCTTCACCAGAGACCTTTTCAGCTCTTGGATAATCCTTTTTAGGAATCGAAGGAATATTGGTTAAGAAATGAATCTTCTCTATTTTTACGCCTAATAGATTTACAATCGCTTCTGTTTC
>DCGH01000040.1:502-3970 GCA_002315205.1 Erysipelotrichaceae bacterium UBA1783 | reverse complement strand
CTTCTTATTTCTTTGATGATGAAGGTATCATTTCCGGAAATACTCAGATTTTAAAGGATGGCTATCTTGTTGGTGGTATGTCTGATGTATTAAGTGCATTGAGATTAAATGTTACACCATCAGGTAATGGCAGAAGAGAAAGCTTTGAAAGAAAGGCTTATACAAGAATGACTAATACCTATTTTGGTGAGGGTGAGAGCACATTAGAGGAAATGATTGCTTCTACAGATTATGGTTTCTTAGTAGAAGGTGGTCAATCAGGTATGGAGGATCCTAAGCATTGGGGTATTCAGTGTGTCTTATCCAGAGCCAAGGAGATAAAGGATGGCAAATTAACAGGTAAGGTATTTACACCAGTAATTTTAACGGGCTATGTTCCTGATTTATTAGCGAATATTTCAATGGTTGGCAAGGATGTCGAAACCAATGGTAATGGTATGTGTGGTAAGGGATACAAGGAATGGGTTGTTGTTTCCGATGGAGGACCTTATATTAAAACGAAAGTGAGATTAGGATAGTTATGGAACAGCTAATTAAAATATTATCAGAAAGTAATCTTGCTGATTACAAAATTGTTGAAAAGACAACCGTTTCTCATCAGGGATTCTTTATTGGACAGAAGCTGGATCAGCATCGTATCTGTGATGTAAAGCATACAACCCTAACGATCTATATTGACAAGGATAATCAGAGAGCTTCTGCTTCTAAGGAAATCTTTGCTAATGAGACAGAAGAGGAAATCAGAAAGGATATTGAGAGTTTAAAATTCAACGCATCCTTAGCTTACAATAAGCATTATCAGCTAGTGAAGGACATTCAGCATTCCGAAGAAATGAAGAATTGTGATTTATTAGCTTCATTTAAGAATGTTGTTAGTGCTGTACAGATGATTAATGATACAGAAAGTGAAAAGATTAATTCCTATGAAATCTTTGTCAATCAGAATTACTATCATGTAGTCAATTCTCAAGGAGTAGATGTTAGCTACAATACATTAGATGAAATGGTTGAAATCGTTATTAACTCTATCAATGACTGTCATGAGGTAGAGGTATATCAGATGATTCAGTGTGGTGCTGATCAGACGGTGGAAAATATTGCTGCATCTATTAAGAAAACCTTCAAATCAGCAAATGACAGATCTCATGCCCAAAAGGCAAAGACAATGCTAGATACCAGAGTATTAATTTCTGGTGAGGACTTGAGAATGTTCTTCCGTTACTTTGGTGAAAAGTCAAATACCCAGATGGTTTATCGTGGTATGAGCAGGGTTCAGATTGGTGATTGCTGCCAAAATGGTGAGGATTGTGACAAGATTACCATGGAAGCAAAGAGATATCTTCCATTCTCCAGCAAAAATCATCCATATAGTGAGGATGGCTTAGAAATTAAAGATTTCACCATTTTAAAGGATGGCGTTTATAAAAACTATAATGGTGATCAGAGAACTGCCTACTATTTAGGTCTGAATGATATTTCTCCAGTCAATAACATTGTTATTTCTGGTGGAAGTAAAACAGTTGATGAGCTTAAGAAGGATCCTTATCTGGAAATTGTTCAGTTCTCAAGCTTTGATATGGACTCTATGACTGGCGATTTTGGTGGGGAATTCCGTTTAGCTTATTATTTTGATGGTGAAACAACAACGGCATTAACCAGTGGTTCCATTACCTGCAATATGAATGATGTTTTAGATCATCTTCATTTCTCAAAGGAAACAGTGCAATACAATGATGCTATTGTTCCAGAGGTCATTGAACTAAAGGGTGTTAATGTTGCTGGTGAGTAATCAATAAAAAGAAAAAATCCATAGGTTCAACCTGTGGATTTCTTTTTTTTACTCAATAATTCCTAGAATTTCCAGAATTCTATTTAAATCATCCGTGCTATCAAATGAAATATTGATAGAGTTTGATGTGATTTTAACCTTGCTGGAGAACTTCTGCTGAAGCTGATTAGCAACATCGTTAATAAATGGATCAACCTTAGCAGTCTTTTCCTTTTTTACAGAACCCTTGCTCTGGTTAGCTAAGGCTTCTACAGCACGAACAGATAGTCCTTCATTGACAGCCCTATTCGCAATTTCTGAAATCTCAGATGCCTTTAAGGTAATGAGTGGACGAACATGACCCATAGATAGCTTATGCTGTTCTACTAGCTTCTGTACATCAGCAGGTAGCTTTAATAGTCTTAAGGTATTGGCAATATGCTCTCTGCTTTTACCAACCTTTTCGGCTAGCTGCTCTTGAGTATAGCTGAAGGTCTGCATCATCTTATCATATGCGTTTGCTTCTTCGATGACATTGATATCCTCTCTCTGGATATTTTCTAATAAAGCAAATTCCATAATCTGATTATCGTTAAAGTCTCTAACGATAGCTGGAATTTCCTTATAGCCTAGCTGCTTGCAGGCTCTTAATCTTCTTTCACCAGCAATCAGCTCATAGCCATTGATAGACTTTCTGACAGTGATTGGCTGTAGTAATCCATTTTCTTTAATAGATTGTGCTAGCTCATCAATTGTTGTCTGATCAAATGCTTTTCTTGGCTGATAAGGATTTGGATGAATCTCATTTGGATTTAATACGGTTTTGAAGCCATATTTATCTTCGTCGTCACCTCTGTTAATCTTTTCAATCACTTCATTGACATTTTCACCAAAGATGGATTCTAAGCCAGAGCCTAAACCGCTTCTTTTCTTTGCTTGCTTCTTTTCTGCCATTACTTATTCTCCTTAGAGTTGTATTTGATTACTTCCTGTGCTAAAGAAGCATAAGCCTTTGCGCCTTCACTTCTTAAGTCATGCTCGAAAATACTCTTACCATAAGATGGAGCTTCTGCTAATCTTACGGAACGATAAATACATGTCTTATAAACTCTTTCCTTGAAGTATTTTCTTACCTCTTGCTGAACTTCAGTAGATAGCTTTGTTCTAGAATCATACATTGTTAGCAATACACCTTCAATATATAGAGAATGGTTGTATAGCTTCTGAACAAGTCTGATGGTAGATAATAGCTGTGTTAATCCTTCTAGTGCATAGTATTCACACTGTACTGGAATAATCACTGAATCTGCAGCAGTTAATGCGTTTGTATTTAATAAACCTAAAGAAGGAGGGCAGTCAATCAGGATGAAGTCATAGCTGTCTTTGATGACATCTAGCTTTTCCTTTAGCAGCATCTCTCTTCCAGATTCGTAATTAGCCATTTCAAGATCACTACCAGCTAAATCAATTGTTGCTGGAATCAGATCAATTGGTGGTAATCTTCTTTTGATAATACACTCTGAGGCGCTAACATCCTTTAATAATAGGTCGTAGGTAGATTTTACAACATCGTTTCTCGCACCGACACCCTGAGTTGTGTTACCCTGAGGATCTAGGTCAATTAATAGTACCTTTTTTCCTAAATATGCTAAACCTGCAGCCAGGTTAATACTTGTTGTTGTCTTTCCAACGCCACCCTT
>DCGH01000040.1:0-409 GCA_002315205.1 Erysipelotrichaceae bacterium UBA1783 | reverse complement strand
TGATAGTAATTGTCATAATATAACTGTCCTCTGTTTCTCTTTCGGCTAAGGAAATGTCAGAGTTCAGTTTTTTTGCTTTCTCAAAGGTATCTCTGACAGAATTAATCACTAATCTGGTAGAAACACCAAAGCATCTTGTTTTATTTTTTCTTTTTTTGTTTGCCTGGAAATGCGTTTCCACATATTCCTCGGTCTGCTTAACATTGTATTCTCTTTTTAAAATGATATCCAAAACCTGCTTTTGTTGCTGATCATCTAAATTTAAAAGTGCACGGCCATGTCTTTCTGTGATTTTCTTAGAGCTGATGGCATTTTGAACTGCCATATTTAAATTTAAAAGCCTTAGCTTGTTAGCGATAGAGGATTGCGTTTTACCAACCTTTTCGGCTAACTCAGCCTGCTTTAAGCC
>DCGH01000024.1 GCA_002315205.1 Erysipelotrichaceae bacterium UBA1783 | reverse complement strand
GCCACCAAAGGATTCCATATCCAATAGACGATCATAGCCCTCGCGGCATTCGATATAATGGGCGATGCCATTACTGTAATGGTCTTGCTCATCATTGAAGGCATAAGCGATTTCTTCTGGTGTTACCTTGCAGCAAGGATTAGTGCAGGCCATTTCCCAATGGTCAAAGCCAGTGCCAGCAGCACCAGAGCGAACGGTTGCTCCTTTTTCTACCAAAATGACCTTTTTTCCGCGTCTTGCTGCAGCAATGGCACTATAGCAGCCAGCTAATCCACCACCTAAAACTAAAACATCACATTCATCATGCTCAATCACATTGTATTCATTTTCATAAGGCCAGGTATTGCTCATAAATCCTCCCTATATTAAAAGACGTTTTTCTTTTCATTCGTTTTTGTTATAATGAGTATAAAGTATAACGTAAGGTGATAGTCAACATGAAACAGAAGGAAACCGCATTTACTGTCAATGAAATTGCTAAGATGTACAATCTGACAGTAAGAACATTACAGTTCTATGATGACATTGGTTTATTAAAGGCAAAAAGATTGGAAAATAATTATCGTGTATATGATCAATTGAGCTTATATACATTAGATACCATTGTCCTATTAAAGAATTGTGGGTTAGAACTGGATGAAATAATGAATTATTTATACAAGGCAGATAAGCTACAGCAGGAAGATATATTAGAGACTGCTAAGGTTAAGCTTCAAGTGGAAAGAAAAAGGATTGAACATTCCTTAAATAGAATTGATCATCGTATGGATGAATTAAAGAAGCTGAGCTTCATTACACCGAATCAATTATTCGAAGCTGAAAGAAATAAGCATATTTTAGAATATAAGGATAAGGAATTGTTTAAGGTAAGCAAAGGAAATGTTACCTCTTATCATTTAGTACCAATGGATCAGATGAATCTGATTTCTATATTAGATAAGGATGGCAATTTTATCAAAGCAGCAATCCTAAAGCAGATTGATTATAGTAGCTATGAAAAGATTGTTTACTGTTACTTTCCTTATGAAAATAACTTTAAGGAGATTTTCTTTCAGCTTGTTGAAATGACAAAGGGTTATAAAATCAAAGATGGTTATTACCAGACGGTTCCAGTTTTAACAGAAAATAATGTCTACTATCATTATTTTGAGTGCCTGATTGATGAGTAAAGATAATAATTGTTAAAAATAGAAAACATTAAGTTTTTTATAAAAAAATGACTTTTTTATAATAATTAGTCATTTTGTTTGAAAATATATAGGATTCTATCGTAAAATATAGTTTATTAAAAGGGGGACTAAGTCATGCCAAGTATGATTGCTCATATGCTTTGTGGAGAAAAAGGTATAACAATCTCTTCTTGTGACAAATTAAGAACAATCATTAAAAATAATAAAAATGCATTTAATCTAGGCTGCCAGGGCCCAGATCCTTTTATGTACTATTCTATGCTTCCTTGGGATAAGCAGCCTAATGTAGAAAAGAATAGAGATTATTCTGATGTGATTCATTATGGCTTACCAACAAAATTCTTTGGTGCAGCCTTAAAGCATATCAAGGAGCATTACAGTGATGCCAAGGTTGCCTATATCTGTGGCTTTATTGCTCATCATGCATTAGATAGTACTGCCCATCCTTATGTATATTATGAAACAGCTACTTCTCAAGATAAATCTGGTGGTAACCTGCATGTTATTTTTGAAAAGCAGCTAGATTTAGCAATGCTTCAGCAATTCGGATTAACCAATAAGGAATTTAAGGGGCACAAAAGAATTACCCAGAAAAAGGAAAGCCTAAAGGCAATATGTGAATTAGTTGCTGATAGCATCAATGAGGCATTTGATGGAGAAGCTAAAGAAGAGGAGATTGCCAATTCCTTTGTAGGTATGGTTAAGGGAGAGACATTAATGTATGATCCATACAATATTAAAAGAGGATTGCTGTTAGCACTTGGTGGCTGTGTTGGTAAAAGAGATCTGATTGAAGGAATGATGCTACCACATGAATATGATGAAAAGCTAGATGTATTAAATAAAGAAAAAAGAGTCTGGTATGAACCAACGGATGAAACAATTGCTCATCATGAGGACTTTATGCAGATTTTTAACTTAGCTGCTGTAAAGACAGCCAATCGTTTAGCTGCGATTGAAAACTATTTAAATGACAAAGAATCTTTAGAATCTGTACTAGAGGTTATTGGTAATGCAAGCTACGAAAATGGTACAGTAGATAAGAAAATGTATTATTACAAAAGGGACCAGAAATAAATGCTGATCAGAAATATTGAGCAGAAGGATTATCAAAGAGTACAGGAAATATATGCCTATGCCAGAGGCTTTATGAAGGCCACTGGTAACCCAAATCAATGGAAGGATAGTAATCCTACAAATAACCTGATTGAAGGCGATATCGCCAATAAAACGGGCTATGTAATGATTGATGATGATGGGGAAATCGTTGGGGTATTTGCCTTGATTATAGGAGAGGACCCAACCTATAGCTATATTGAAGCTGGTCATTGGTTAAATGATTTACCTTATGGAACCATTCATAGAATTGCCTCAAGTGGTAAGGTTAAAGGAATCTTTGAAAAAGCTGTAGAATATTGCTTTGAAAGGATCGATAATATTCGAATTGATACTCATCATGATAACAAGGTAATGCAGCATAAAATCCTAAAAAATGGCTTTAAATACTGTGGAATTATCTATGTATCAGATGGTTCTCCAAGGCTGGCATATCAGAAAACAAAATAAATGAAAAGGTTATCAAAAAATGTTTTGAATAACCTTTTTTTCGTATTATAATTATGCTAAGAGAATATGGGAGGAAAATAAAATATGGATCAGTTAATTAGTCAATTAACATCTCAACTAGTATCTAATGATACTGTAACTCAGGTTTCAAAGAGTGCTGGTGTAACTAAAGCTCAGACAAATAGCATTATTTCAAATGCAATCCCAACATTATTAACATCATTATTAACAGGACAGTCTCAGTCAAATACAACAGCAAACGCATTAAGCTCATTGGTATCAACAGTATCAAATAGTAGTGTTGCTACAACAAATGAAATCACTGAAGAAAACAAGAAGGAAACTGAAAAGGTTGGCAATTCTATCCTTGATACTATCTTAGGTTCAGCTAAGACTGGTGTATTAGGACAGATTGCTGCTGCAACAGGTTTAACAGGTGATAAGGTTAAGAAGGTTTTAGTTTTAGCAGCACCATTCATTTTAAAGAAGGTTGTTTCTTTAATTTCAACAAATACTGCTGCAGCTACTCAGACAGCTACAACAAACAATAATAAGCCACAATCTTCAAATCAGGCTGATTTATTAAGCGCATTATTAGGTGGTGCTACTACTCAGCAGTCAACAACAAACAATAATAAGCCACAATCTTCAAACCAGGCTGATTTATTAAGCTCATTATTATCAGCTGCTACTGCTACTCAGCAGTCAACATCAAATAATAACGCAACAGCTAATTTATTAGGTTCATTATTAACAGGCGCAACAACACAGCAGAGCACACAGCAGTCAAATAATAATTCAAATGACTTAACAAATGCTCTAGCTTCTGCATTATTAAGCAGCTTAGTTAATAAGAAATAATGAAATAATTTTTGAAAGGGAATATTTATGGCAACAAAGGAAAAGAAAATTGTAAAGACAGAAAATGCTGGTAAGGCAACTGCAACAACAACTAAGGCTGAAAGAAGAGAAAAGGCAACTGGAAAGAGAGTTGCAGCTGTATGCTTCTGGCTATTAGGTATCGCCATGGAAGTAGTAATGTTCTTAGTATTAAATAAGACAATCTACATGCCATGGATTAATGATAATATGTTATTAGTTCTAATTGGACTATTAGTATTAGATTTAATCTTCGTTATCATTGGCTCACAGTTCTGGAAGAGAGCTAATGACGTTGATCCTGCTTCTGAAGCAAATAAGATTAAGTTCTTCTTATGGAACCAGATGGGCTTAATTGTTTCAATTATCGCATTCTTCCCAATTATCATCATCTTATTACAGAATAAGGATTTAGATAAGAAGACTAAGAAAATCGTTACTGCTGTAGCAGTTGTAGCATTAGTTGTTTCTGGTTTAGCTTCAACTGACTGGGATCCGATCTCTGAAGAAGAAAGAACTCAGCTAGAAGCAGAAGTTACTCAGGAAGTTTACTACACTGCATTTGGTAAAAAGTACCACACACACCAGGATTGCCAGGCTTTAGCAAACTCTGATACTTTATACCCGGGTCCTATCTCTGATGCATTAGATGCAGGCAGAACTAGCAAGTGTAAGTTCTGTATTGCAAAAGATGGCGAATAATCTTTAGCGATCAATAAACAAACGAAAGCGGAATTTAATGTTCCGCTTTTTTTTACTCTTTATTTAATGCTTTTAATAGTTTAGGGTGAACTGCTTGTACAAGGCCAGCTGCCAACTGCTTTGGGGATTGCTGGTAGTTTGTGTTGATCCAATGGGTAATGAGCTCCATGGAGCCACCGCAATAGAATAAGATAATATTTTTCATTTGTTCATCAACAGCTCCATAATAATCATTCACAATCTGAAAAATATAGTCATAAAAGATTTCTTTTATGACTATATTTTTCAGAT
>DCGH01000005.1:15400-17392 GCA_002315205.1 Erysipelotrichaceae bacterium UBA1783 | reverse complement strand
CTCTTCTCGTATATTTCTATTTTTTGTTCTCTAGTTAGTTTTGACATAGTAAAAGTGAACTTCCTAAGTTTGTCCAACTTTTTCGGTTCACTTCAAAGTTCCTTTTTTTGTTTTAGTCAGTGATACTAAAAGCTTTATTAACCTCTTCTATCATAACATTGACGATTCCTGGAACATCCCTGTTGTATTCTGTAACAAGCTTATCTAAGGCATCATAGCCTTCAATTCTCTTATTGTAATAGGTGCTGTAGCTATCATCATCAACATGAGCAAGTTCTCCAGTAATTCCATCTAGGATAGATTGAATTGCTGAAACATATTCATTGACTCTTGCATTAGCAGTTCCAAAATAGGTTGTGAATACAGTAATGCAGTTTTGTAATACTGGAATAATATTCTTCTCAATTTCACTAATCTTACCGGCTGTAACATAAGCATTTAATGTGTCTAAAATAGAAACGACAGCTGTATGGTAGGTTGTTAATAAAACAGAGCATGCTGACCATTCTTCAACGATATCCTCGCAGTTAATTAAATTATACAGGCTTGAATATTGGTCAGATGCTGTATCTCCAAATGCTTCAAATAAATCTCTATACATTTTTATCATTTTGAAACCATCTTCACTTAAATCGAAATCAGTGTATAAGTAATTAGCACATTTCTGATAAATTTCTTCTAAATAGCCTGATTTCACATCACTGCTCCAGTTTTGTGAAATAACCGTTAACTCTGCAAGCTTATCATCTTTTAAATTAGCAGATACAATATTATCCCTGCACTCACTTGCCTTAGTAGCAGCATCCTGGTAATTCTTTGCTTCTTCAAAACAAGCAAGAGCGTTTTCATAATCCTTCTGATTTAGATATTCTACACCTTCATTATATTTAGCCTTGCCATTAGAGCAGGCAGATAAAGATAGCACTAAAGAAAGTGATACCAATAAAGTTATTATTTTCCTCATTAAAAATTCTCCCAATATCTTTCCTAATATTATATATTCTATCATTGATTTTGACAAAATTAATTTAAATGATCATCTTGGTTACTAATATCAGCTATAATAGATTAAAATAAGCATTAAGGTGATTGTAATGGAAAAGGTCGTTAAAACATTTGAACAGCTAAATACAATGGAGCTATATGAAATTTATAAGCTAAGAAGCGAAGTCTTTGTTGTGGAGCAGAATTGTATCTATCAGGATATCGATGAAACAGATTTAGCATCTGTTCATCTAATGTATTATCAAGACCAGAAGCTTATTGGGTATTTAAGAGTGATTCCTGCAGGAATTACCTTTGATACGGTTTCTATTGGTAGAGTAATTAGCCAAAAAAGAAGATGTGGTATTGGTACTGAATTAGTGGCAGATGGAATTCAGGTCGCTAAGGATTATTTTAAGGCTGATACAATCACAATTGAAGCACAGGTTTATGCTAAAAAGCTATATGAAAATCTTGGCTTTGTCCAAGTATCAGAACCATTTTTAGAGGATGGTATACCACATATTAAAATGATTTGGACAGATAAATAGAAAGAGGTATTTTATGTATAATTTTACTTTACACATTCCAACTGTAATCCATTTTGGAAAGGATACAATCAGTTATTTAAAGGATCTTGCTGATTATGGTAAGAAGGTTTTGTTAGTATATGGTGGTGGTTCTATCAGAAAAAATGGCCTTTATGATGAGGCTATTGCTGTTTTAAAGAGTGCTGATCTGGAGGTATTTGAATTAGCAGGCGTAGAACCAAATCCAAGAATTCAGACAGTCAGAAAGGGTGCGGAAATTTGTAAGGCAAATGGCATTGATATGGTTTTAGCTATCGGAGGCGGTAGTACCATTGACTGCTCAAAGGTGATTGCTGCAAGTGCGTTGTATGATGGAGAACCATGGGATTTAGTGATTCATCCTGAATTAATCACTAAGGCATTACCAATTTTTGATGTTTTAACCCTTTCAGCAACAGGCTCTGAAATGGACCCATAT
>DCGH01000005.1:15235-15386 GCA_002315205.1 Erysipelotrichaceae bacterium UBA1783 | reverse complement strand
ATTAGTGATATGACAAAGAATGAAAAATGGGGAACTGGTGCAGCTGCTTTGGTTCCAACCATGTCTATTTTAAATCCAGAATATACCTATTCTGTTTCTAAAAAGCAGACAGCCGCTGGTACTGCCGATATGATGAGTCATACCTTTGAAA
>DCGH01000005.1:0-15112 GCA_002315205.1 Erysipelotrichaceae bacterium UBA1783 | reverse complement strand
ATTATGATGCCAGAGCAAATTTAATGTGGGCAGCATCTCATGCTATTAATGGTAATATTGGAGGAGGTTGTGAACCAGCATGGTGTGTTCATCCAATGGAACATGAGCTTAGTGCTTTCTATGATATTACTCATGGAGAAGGCCTGGCTATTTTAACTCCAGCATGGATGGAATATATCCTAAATGATGAAACATTGCCAAATTTTGTTGCTTTTGCGAAAAACGTATTTGATTTAAGTGATAATGATGAGTATGCCTTAGCTAAAAAGGGTATTGAAGCCTTAAGGAAATTCTTCTTTGAAACCATGGGATTACCAAAAAACCTAAGAGAGGTTGGAATTATTGATGAAAAGAATTTTGAAATTATGGCTCAAAAGGCAGCAGATGGTTGTGTTGGCAGTTTTGTGCCATTAAGCAAAGATGACATTATTGCTATATTTAAAATGGCAATGTAAAACAGAAAACAAGGGAAAGGCAGTAAATGCCTTTTTTTTCTGCCTTTTGGTAATATTACTTCGTTTTTTTACGAATTAAAGAAAACAAAAGTACTTTTTTGCACTGTAATGATAAAGAATTATTGAATTATTGGAAAAAATATAAAAAAATTTTTTTGAATAAAAATAATAAAAAAAAGAAGCTCATTTTCGAAAAAACAAAGTTTTTTTTCTACGATTTCACTGAAATGAATACTTTTCTTTTTTTGATTGGTAAAAAATGAGAGTAAGATTAAAAAAATAAGCTTTTTTTTATTAAAAACGACATGAAAAATTTACATTTTGTATGAAAAAATTTTCTTGAAAACTCTTTTTCGTAAGAATATAATGCTTTTATATTTTTTTTGAAAAGGGGGTTTTTATATGGAAAAAGCAATGAATTTATCACCTCTATATAGTTCAGAATACGAGCATGATAATTGTGGTATTGGTGTTATTGTTAACATTGATGGACACAAGGATTACGATACAATTGACAATGCTTTAGCCATTGTAGAAAGATTAGAGCATCGAGCTGGTAAGGATGCTAAGGGAGAAACTGGAGATGGTGTAGGTATCATGATTCAAATCCCTCATATTCTTTTAAAGAAGGCAATGGCTGAAAAGGGCGTTGATTTAGGAAATGAAAGAGAATATGGTGTCGGTGTCTTATTTATGTCATGTGATGCTAAGGTCAGAAATCGTGACAAAAAGACATTAGAAAAAATTGCCAAGAAAAAGGGAGTTGAGTTTTTAGGATGGAGAGATGTTCCTACAGACCCAACTATTTTAGGTCAGAAGGCTAAGGATGCGATGCCTTATATTGCTCAGGCATTCTTTAAAAAGCCTGCCAAATGTGCCAAGGGTTTAGAGTTTGACCGTAAGCTTTATATAATCCGTAGAGAATTTGAACAATCTAATGATGAAACCTATGTATGTTCTTTATCTAGCAGAACTATGGTATACAAAGGAATGTTTTTGGTTCACCAGCTAAGAAAATTCTATTTGGATTTACAGGATAAGGATATTGCTTCAGCAATCGCTTTAGTACATTCCCGTTTCTCAACCAATACCAATCCAAGCTGGATGAGAGCTCATCCATACAGATATATTGTTCATAATGGTGAAATTAATACTATTAAGGGCAATGCAGATCGAATGCTGGCTAGAGAAGAAACCATGGCAACTAGTGTATTTACCTCTGAAGAGCTAGAAACTGTTCTTCCTGTTATCAACAATTCAGGCTCTGACTCTGCAATGCTAGATAATACTTTAGAGTTTTTGACAATGACTGGTATGCCATTAAATAAGGCAGTAATGGTTACTATTCCTGAGCCATGGGTCAACAATCGTGCTATGAGTCAGAAGAAAAAGGATTTCTACCAGTACTATGCAACAATGATGGAACCTTGGGATGGCCCAGCCTCAATTATTTTTACCGATGGTGATCAGATGGGTGCTATCTTAGATAGAAATGGCTTACGACCTTCCAGATACTATATCACTAATGATGGCAGATTAATTCTAGCCAGTGAGGTTGGTGTATTAGATGTCGATAATAAGACGATTATCAAAAAGAGCAGATTAACCCCTGGAAAGATGTTGCTAGTTGATATGAGCAAGGGTGAGATTGTTGAGGATGAGGATTTAAAGGAAAGGTATGCTAGTGAAAATCCTTATGGACAATGGCTAGACTCTCAATTAGTCAATTTAAAGGATTTGCCAATTCCAAACAAATCTGTTCCAGTATATAACCGCTTTGAAAGAATTCAGATGATGAAATCCTTTGGTTATACCTATGAGGATATGCAGATGGCTATTATGCCAATGGCATTAAATGGTGCTGAAAAGCCAGGTTCTATGGGTATTGATGCTCCTTTAGCCGTTTTAAGTAAACAGCATCAGCCATTGTTTAACTACTTCAAGCAGCATTTCGCTCAGGTAACCAATCCACCAATTGATGCCATCAGAGAAAAGATTGTTACAGCTCCACAGGTTTATATTGGTAAGGATGGAAATCTATTAGAGGAAAAGGAAGAAAACTGTCATGTATTAAGAGTAAATAATCCTATTTTAACCTCAGTAGATTTATTAAAAATCAAGAATATGAATAAGCCGGGATTTAAGGTACATACCATTCCGATTATCTGTTATAAGAATACCAAGTTTGACAAGGCACTAGATACAATCTGCAATTCGGTAGATATGGCATATCGTGATGGTGCAAATGTAATTATTTTATCCGATCGAGGCGTAGATGAAAACCATATTGCTATTCCTTCACTTTTAGCTGTCAGTGCTGTAGCAAAGCATTGTGTCAGAACCAAAAAGAGAACAGCGTTAGCTCTGATTGTGGAAACTGGCGAAGCTAGAGATGTACATCATTTTGCGACACTATTAGGCTATGGTGCCAGTGCTATCAACCCATATTTAGCATTAGAAAGCATTCATAATCTGTTAGATGATGGCATTATTGATAAGGATTACTATGCGGCAGAGAGAGATTATACTCTTGCAATACTAAATGGTATTATCAAAATCGCTTCTAAGATGGGTGTATCAACAATTCAATCTTATCAGGGCTCACAGATTTTTGAGGCTATTGGTATTAGTAAGGATGTCATTGACAAATACTTTACAGGAACCACCTCAAGAGTCGGTGGTATTGGATTAGAGGAAATCCGTAAGGATGTTATTACCTTGCATGATAAGGCCTTTGATCCATTAGAGCTTCCTGTAGAAGAAAACATTGAATCGGCTGGTTTACATAAGTATAGAGCTGGTAAAGAGGAGCATTTATATTCTCCTTTAGCTATTCACTTATTACAGCAGGCCTGCTGGAACAATGACTATGCAGCGTATAAAAAATATACTGAATTGGTAAACGATCCAAAACAATTAATTACCCTAAGAAGTGCAATGGAAATTGTTTATCCTAAAAAAGGTATTTCTATTGATGAGGTTGAATCTGTTGATAGTATTTTAAAGAGATTCCAGAGCAGTGCAATGAGCTTTGGTGCATTAAGTGCAGAAGCACATGAGACATTAGCGATTGCGATGAATAGTATTGGTGGCCGTTCCAACTCTGGTGAGGGAGGCGAAAGTGCTGATCGCTATACTATCGGCAAGGATGGCTTAGATCGTAACTCTAAGGTAAAGCAGGTAGCATCTGCCCGTTTTGGTGTAGACTCAAAGTATTTAGTATCCGCTGAAGAAATCCAGATTAAGATGGCTCAGGGTGCTAAACCTGGTGAAGGTGGACACTTACCTGCCAAGAAGGTATATCCATGGATTGCAAAAACCAGACATTCAACTCCTGGTGTAAGCCTTATTTCACCTCCACCTCATCATGATATTTATTCTATTGAGGATTTGGCACAGCTGATTTATGACCTAAAGAGTGCTAATAAGAAGGCTGCTATTTCCGTTAAGCTAGTATCAGAGGCTGGTGTTGGTACTGTTGCTGCGGGTGTTGCTAAAGCGGGTGCACAGATGATTTTAGTCTCAGGCTATGATGGTGGTACTGGTTCTGCTCCAAAGACATCTATCCAGCATGCTGGTTTACCATGGGAATTAGGTATTGCTGAAACACATCAGACCTTAATTGCCAATGGCTTAAGAAGTAAGGTATTGGTAGAGTCTGATAGCAAGCTAATGACTGGTAAGGATGTGGCAATTGCCTGTATGCTAGGTGCGGATATCTTTAGCTTTGGTACAGCACCACTTGTAGCATTGGGCTGTGTCATGATGAGAGTGTGTAATACCGACAATTGTCCAATGGGGATTGCGACTCAAAATCCTGAGCTAAGAAAGAGATTTAAGGGTAAGCCAGAATATGTTGTCAACTTTATGAGGTTTATCGCAACTCAGCTAAGAGAAATTATGGCTGATTTAGGTGTTCGTACTGTCAGTGAATTAGTTGGACGTTCTGATTTCTTGTGCCAGAGAAAGGACTTAAAGGGAACTCCTGCTGAAAATGTAGATTTAAGTGCAATTCTAAATAATCCATATATTTCAGTGACTGCAGAAAACAGATATAAAAAGGAAGACGAATATGACTTCCAACTAGAAAAAACCATTGATGAAAGAATTCTATTGCCAGAATTTGCTAAGAATTTAAAGACTGGTAAAAAGAAGACAGTTTCTGTCAAGGTTTGTTCAACAGATAGAACATTAGGAACTATCTTTGGTAGTGAAATTACTCGTAGCTTTGGCTATGAGTTACCAGAAGATACCTTCACTGTAGAATGCTCAGGTGGTGGTGGACAGTCCTTTGGTGCATTTATTCCAAAGGGATTAACATTAAAGCTTGCAGGTGATTCTAATGACTACTTTGGTAAGGGATTATCTGGTGGTAAGCTGGTTCTTTATCCACCAAAGGATTCAATATTTAAAGCAGATGAAAATATTATTGTTGGTAACGTTGCTTTATATGGTGCTACCGGTGGTAAGGCATTTATTGCTGGTGTTGCTGGTGAGCGTTTTGCGGTAAGAAACTCAGGTGCGATGGCTGTGGTTGAAGGCTGTGGCGATCACGGATGCGAATATATGACTGGTGGAAGGGTTGTTGTATTAGGTAATACTGGAAAGAACTTTGCCGCTGGTATGAGTGGTGGTATCGCATATGTCTTAGATGAAAACTATGATTTATATTTAAGAACAAATAAGGAAATCATCTCGATTGAACAGGTTGTTGAAAAGAGTGATGTAATGGAATTAAAGAGCATGATCCAACAGCATGTTGCGGAAACAGGCTCTGTAAAGGGAAAGATGATTTTAGAGCATTTCTCAGATTACGTTGGAAAGTTCAAGAAGATCATTCCAAATGATTATAAGAGAATGCAGAATATTATCATTTCGATGGAAGAGAAGGGCTTCAATGGCCAACAGGCTCAGATTGAAGCATTCTATAGTGCAAGAGGAGGTAAGTAATATGGGAAAGCCTACAGGATTTATGGATTACAATCGTGTAGATTGCAGCGAAGATTTACCTTCAAAGCGTATTGAAGGCTTTGCGGAATTCAAGCATTTACCTCCACAAGAGGAAATGCAGAAGCAGGCAGCCAGATGTATGGATTGTGGCGTACCATTCTGTCAATCTGGTATGGTGATTGGTAGAGCCGTCACAGGCTGTCCTTTACATAATCTGATTCCTGAATGGAATGATTTAATGTTCAAGGATAAATGGAAGATGGCTTACTACCGTTTAAAGATGACCAATAATTTCCCTGAATTTACAGGTAGAGTATGTCCTGCACCATGTGAAAAGGCATGTGTATGTAATTTAAATGGTGAAGCTGTTACCTCTCATAATAATGAGTTAGCAATTATTGAAAAGGCTTATGAGGAAGGCTGGGTAAAACCAGCAAAAATCGTCAATAGAACGGATAAAAAGGTTGCGGTTATTGGTTCAGGTCCAAGTGGTTTGGCTGTTGCTGATAGCTTAAATAAGCGTGGACATAACGTTACGGTTTATGAAAGAAACGATCGTGTGGGAGGACTATTAATGTATGGTATTCCAAACATGAAGCTAGATAAGTCCGTCGTAGATCGTAAGGTAAATCTAATGAAGCAGGAGGGCGTTCAGTTTATCTGTAATACCAATGTTGGTATTGATATCTCTGGTGAAGAGCTATTGAATGAATATGATGCCGTGGTATTATGCTGCGGTGCTTCCTTAGCTAGAGATTTAAAGGGTGAAGGAAGAGAAGGCGATGGTATTTACTTTGCGGTAGATTATCTGAAGAGTAATACTAAGCATTTATTAGATGGCTCTGATTTCATTGATGCCAAAGGTAAGGATGTATTAATCGTTGGTGGTGGAGATACAGGTAATGATGCTGTTGGTACAGCCATTCGCCAAAAGGCTAGTAGTGTATTACAGTTTGAAATGATGGATCAGCCGCCATTAGAGAGATTAGAGTCAAATCCATGGCCTCAATGGCCAAATGTCCTAAAGACCGATTATGGTCAGCAAGAGGCGATTTACCTGCAGGGTAAAGATCCAAGAGAGTTTGACAGAACCATTGAAAGCTTTGTTCGTGATGGAAATGGCAAGCTGATTGGTGTTAATGCCGTAAAGATTTCTTGGGATAAGGGTCAAATGATCAAGCAGGAGGTTTATTTCCAGAAGTGTGATATGGTCATTATTGCGGCAGGATTTTTAGGGGCTGAGAAGTATGTGGCGGATAGCTTTAATGTAGAGCTATCTAACAGAAATACTGTTGTCACTACAACAAATCTTCATCAGTGTGCTAATGAGAAAATTTTTAGTGCTGGTGATATGCATAGAGGACAGTCATTAGTTGTCTGGGCAATCAGAGAAGGTAGACAGGCAGCTTATGAGGTTGATAGCTATTTAATGGGTTATACAAACTTGGATCCAGTTGAATAAAAATAGTTCCATAGGAGGTGAAAAATATGGAGTACACCGATTTATTGAAACACAAAAAGGATATCAATGAATTACTTTCCAGAAATGGAGTAAAGTTTGGTATCTACAAGAATGGTACATTTAAGGAGAGACTGTTCCCTTTTGATGCTATTCCAAGAGTCATTACCAAAGAAGATTTTGATTATCTTGAAAAAGGATTAATTCAGAGAGTAAATGCCCTAAATTCATTTTTAAAGGATGTTTACACTGATTATCAAATTGTTAAAGATGGTGTCATTCCTGAAGATTTCGTTTTCAGCTCCTCTGGTTTTTTACCTGAAATGGTTAATATTGTTCCTCCAAAAGGGATTTATGCCCATATTGCAGGTATTGATTTAGTGCAAAGCAAGGATGGTACATGGTATGTCTTAGAGGATAATCTAAGAATCCCTTCAGGTGCTTCTTATCCAATGATTGCCAGAGAACAGCTAAGAAAAGCCTCACCTAAAACATTTAAGGATAATGCTATTAGAGATAATAGAGATTATGCAGATATGTTGTTAGAGGTAATGAATCATGTCAATACTGGCGGTATTAATGTAATCTTAACGCCAGGAAGATATAATGCAGCTTATTTTGAGCATTCCTTCTTTGCGGAAAAAACAAAAAGTATTTTAGCCACACCACAAGAGCTATCAGTAGAAAATGGTTATGTTTATTATCGTAATCATTTAGGGGAGAATGTAAGAGTAGGAGCAATTTACAGAAGAATTTCCGATGAATATATTGATCCATTAGCGTTCAACCCAGATTCATTAATTGGGGTTCCACAGCTAATGAGTGTGTATAACAGTGGCAATATTGGTTTGATTAATGGCGTAGGTAATGGTGTAGCGGATGATAAGGGTATTTATTATTTTGTGCCAAAAATGATTCGTTATTATTTGCATGAGGAACCGATTTTATTAAATGCGCCAACCTATCTTCCATTCTATCAAGAGGACCAGGATTATGTTTTAGAAAACCTTTCAAAGCTGGTAATTAAGGATGTTGCTGAAGCGGGAGGCTATGGTGTTGTCTTTGGTAAGGATATGGATGAGGAAACATTAGAAAAGTGGCGTCAGCTCATCATTAATGAACCAAGAAGATTTATTGCTCAGGAGGTTATCGATTTCATTGACCTGGAAATCAGAGAAAATGATCAGGTAGAGTATAGAAAGGCTGATCTTAGAGCCTTTGTATTAACCTCTGCAGAAACAAAGGTTTGGGCTTCTGGATTAACTCGTTTTTCAAGAAATCCAGATTCGTTTGTTGTAAATTCATCACAGGGAGGAGGCTTTAAGGATACATGGGTGCTATCACGTTAGAAAAAGCAAATCATTTATTCTGGTTAGGCCGTTATGCCGAGAGAATGACTGGAACTATTCGTATGTATATGAAGGTTTATGATATAATGATAGATAAGGACGAAAATGCCTTTGTAGGCTTCTGTCAACGTTTATCGATTCCTTCTGATATATATTCTTCAGCGGAAGAATTTATTGATGGATTTGTCTATGACAATGAGAACATTGACTCAATGGTTTGCTGTATTCATCATGCTTATGATAATGCGGTAATGCTAAGAGAGGAAATTACAGGTGAAACTTTAGCCTATATTGAATTAGCAAAGAATCTATTAGAAAGAGATGAAGAAAATAGAGGTACCATGATGCTGGAGCTTCAAAATGTATTGGATTACATCAATGCATTCTGGGGTAGTGCAAATGATACTGTGGATGAAGCATGCAGATCTATTATGAAATGTGGAAAGCATGCAGAGAAGCTGGATATTCAATATCGTTTTGAGATTGAAGATGAAAGCTGCAAAAGAGAATTGGCGAAACTAAAGCATAGAATACAGTCATTAAATGCAAACTTCCAGATTAGAGGTTTGAAGGGTGTTGAAAAGCTATTCTATGATACTAAGACAACCAGCAAGGATTATATTGAAAAAATCACTGCTTTAACAAACTGCTTTGAGGATTGGATTGAAGAATGAAAAAATTAGACTTTGAGTATCAAATGGATTTATCTTTCTCTGAAAAAATAACAGAGCAGAGATTCCAGTTGAAATGCTTACCACAGGAAAACAGCTATCAGAGAGTATTGGATTTGAAATACTCTGTTTCTCCAGTGGATTCCTATTTCCTACAGAAGGATGGTTATGGTAACCAGATTATTGTAGGTAATAGTATGGCTAAGCATCAGAACTTTCATTTTGATATTCATGGTCAGGTAGAAATTGATTTCAAACAGGGTTATACAGAAAGCTGTCATCCAATGTATAATTTTATGACTGCTTTGACAAAATATAGTGATGACATGGCATTTCTAATTCCTGAAGAAGCTGATTTTGAAAAGTTCTTTATTCAGCTAACAAGCAACATTTACTATTCAATTAAGTATCAGCCAAATGTAACAAACAATGGCACAACAGCTGCTCAGGCAATACAGTTGAAAAAGGGTGTATGTCAGGACTTCTCACATGTCTTTATTGCGATTTGTCATCATTTGAAATATCCTGCTCGTTATGTGGCAGGTATGCTGATTGGTGAGGGCGCAACACATGCTTGGGTTGAGGTTTATCATGATGGTAAGTGGTATGGCTATGATCCAACCAATAATCGTCAGATTAATGATAACTATATTGTCTTATCGAAGGGAAGAGATTATCATGATTGCATCATTGATAAAGGTATTTTCAATGCTGTACATTTCTCTCATCAGAAGATGGATGTATTTGTTAGTGTCAAGGAAGCAAAAGAGTAAAAGAAAAGAAAGGCTAGTAAGCCTTTCAGCTTAACCCAAGATTTTAGGGTCAGTGATATATGAAACGATATTAATAAAGTAGACACTTATTATCCTATTTTAGGGTAAAAGTGTCTACTTTTTTCTGTCTAGTGTATAAAAATTGGATACACTTTATTCCTTATCTTTTGGGCTGAAAGGAATACTATTCGTTTGTTTCGTTAGCAAATACTGTGATTCTTCCTGCAGGTTCTGCGTAGCTTTCACCAATGATGCCACCTAATTTTAGATTGATGAAATTAACAACAGCTTCATCCATTGGAATAGAAGTATCGAATCCTGTGTATTGTGTTGTCTGGTTATTGAATACATAGTAAGTATCACCACCAGCAGAGCAGAAGTTATTTGTTACAACAGCATAGATTGCTTCAGGGTCAAATTCTTTACCATTGATTTCAGTAATTGTAACTCTGTTAATTGTATTTGGTCTGCAGTATGTTGAACCAGGATATTCTTCACCAGCATCAAATGCAATGGTTGTATTAATAGAAATCTTCATTCCTGCAATTTGAGGGAAGCCACCGATAGCTTCTGGTGTAGAGAATGTTGATGCTTCTAAGGCTTCTAATAGTTCGCTACCCTTTAAATAACAAACAGTTAAGGTGTTTCCGAAAGGAAGCACAGACTTGATGTTGCTTCTTGATACATCACCAATTTCTACAGAAGCACGAATGCCTCCACCATTAGTTACAGCGATAATATTTTCTGCTGGTACTGGTAGCTCAGTAGAATTTGTTACAGACCAGATCATTGCATCAGCAATTAAATCACCTAAATTTGTTTCACTTGTTCTTACTACAGCCTTAACACCATTTAGATAAACCTTTGATTCAGCAAACTTAGCACCGAATTCAGCATCAACAGTATCAATAACATTCTTTGCAGTAGCTAATACTAATTCATCCTGTGAATAGCCTTCGCTGATTTCTTCTAGGCTATGAGCTTCAATCTTCTTTGTTTTATTATCAATGACAACAACACCAATGTTAGCAAAAGCAGTACCAGTTGACTGGATTGCTTCACCATTAGGACCTTCAGTCATAACTGTATGAGAATGTCCATCAATGACTAAATCAATACCTGATACATTTGCTAAAACATCAATAGAACGATTACCGATAGACTCATCATCTACACCTAAATGTGCCATACAGATAACAACATCAACCTTGTTCTTTAATAGGTCAACTTCCTTTTGTGCAGCTGCATATAGATCTGCCTTTTCAGTAAATGTTAATCCCTGAATCATTGCAGGATTAACCTTTGTCTGTGTTTCTGGAGTTGATAAAGCAAAGAAACCAATCTTTAAGCTGCCAACCTTAATAACAGCCTCTGAATCAAAAATAGTCTTTCCATCCTTGTAGATGTTAGAACATAAGGTCTTGAATGTACCCTTAGACATATTTTCAACTAAATTATCATATCCAAAGTCAAATTCATGATTTCCTAAAGTAACGATATCATAGCCTACCTGATTCATTAAAGTAACAGCACTTTCACCCTTTGAAATACTTACATAGATATTGCCGTTTGTGAAGTCACCAGCATCAGCTAAAATAACTGTAGCACCTTCTGATTCAAGCTTTGCCTTTAATGCTGCAATATAGCTGTAGCCTTCAATGGCACCATGAACATCATTAGTGTGTAAAATGACAGTCTTACCTGCATAAGCTCCAGTAGCTTTGTTTTCTTCTTTTTTGATTTCATTTAATCCAGTTGAACAACCAAATAGAGAAGCAACCATTAGTACTGCTACTAATAATGCAAGAAGTTTCTTCAAACTTTTCATAAATAGTTTTCCCTCCTTAGTCCTATACGACTACTTCTACTTTATTCTACCATATCATTCTTTTAGTAAGAATAACGAAAAAGAAAAAAGGAAAGCAAACTTTCCTTTTACCATTTATTAAATACCTTTTCCGCAAATCCTAGCTGACCATCTAAATGAATGACAGTGCCATCATCTAAAATGCAGTCGCCATAGAATTGTCCAAATACCTGATGCTGATTAGAACGAATAATAACCACATTTGTATCACTGGCACGGTCAATGACTGGAACAAAGGTAAGATTTACTCTGTTGTCATTAGAAGTAAATGCCCATGTTTGTGTGAATTGATCGATACCATTTTCTTCAGGAATGTTAAATGTCACCTGGTCTAGCTTATGAGCAATGCCATCATAGAATAACATATTCTCTGAAGCGGCACTGGTATCTCCAAAGCCATAGCCTAGATTAAAACCAAAACGATGACCATCAACCATTGTATTTAAGGAAGACCAATACCAGGTGTTCTGGTAGGTCCAGATGCCTCTTCCCCAATCTAATAATCCAAAGGATGTGTCAGGATTGAAGGTGTATTCTTTACCATCTAATTGCACAGTTCCTTCAGCAACCATACAGTTGATTTTCTGATTGAAATAGAAATGTCCACTTTTTTCAAATGGTGTAGCAATGACCATAGAATCCTTAGGAATATCAGTTAGTGTAACGTCAAAAATGATTGGCTCTTTGTTTTTGAAGTTACTCATAAAGCCAGATAGGTGTCTTGTCTTTCCATCATTTTCAAATGATAGAAGATAGCTTTCATTGCCATAGCTGACATTACCTGTTTCACTGGTAGAAGGAAGATTCTTTTTGCCTAATGTTAAGGCCTGCATTTTGCTAATGGTAATTTCCCAAGGAGTTCCATCAAATGATAGAAATGAAATAGAGTCTAAGCCCATATAACCATTATCAGCAATGGTTAAGGCTAAACCAAAATGATTGTTACCGATATAATAATAATCCCATTCCTTCGTTTTAAAGCGTGTCAGAAAATCAGTTTTCTTATTATAGATAGGTAATAGAGAGGTACAATATCCTTTCTCAATAAGATTATTGTTGTCATCTAAAAGATTATGACGTTCTATTATTTTATGTTGCATAAGCCTAAAGGCCTCCTTAAGAAAATTATAACATATTAGACAATAATAAAAATGAAATTATCCAACTTGTATAAAAAATAAAAAAATACTTTATTACAATAAAAAAATCTTTAATAATCATTTTAATAGGGGTATAATATTACAAACTATAAAAGGGGAGTTTTTTGTTGTGGTCATTGGGGAGATTGTAGCAATAGCGGTTCAGAGAAAGGCTTCTGATATTCATTTAGTTGTAGGCTTACCACCAATTATTAGAGTTAATGGTGAGCTACTTCATGTAAATGAGGAAGTCCTTTTTGACATTGATACAATCGGATACGCAAAAGAAATTCTATCAGAAAAGAATTTCAGAAAGTTTGCTGAGGTAGGAGAATGTGATACCTCTTACCAATGTGGAAATGTTAACTTCAGAGTAAATGTTTTCAAGCAGAGAACCTCTACTAGTATAGTTATGAGATTGATTCCATCAAATGTTCCAACAATTGATGATCTTCATTTACCAGCTATCTTTAAAAAGCTAAGTATGAAGAGAAGTGGATTAATCCTTGTTACCGGTCCTACAGGATCTGGTAAGACAACAACCATGGCTGCTATGGTTGATTATATGTCTAAGTACCGTAATGAAAATATTATTACGATTGAAGACCCAATTGAATATGTTTTTAAACATGGTAATGGTATTATTAACCAACGCCAGGTTGGTGAAGATACAGGTGATTTCTCTACTGCCTTAAGAAGTGCGTTAAGAGAAGATCCTGATGTTATTATTGTTGGTGAAATGAGAGATTTAGAGACAATTTCTGCGGCATTAACAGCTGCTGAAACAGGTCATTTAGTTATCTCTACATTACATACGATTGGTTCAGCGAAGACTATCGATAGAATTATCGACGTGTTCCCATCTGAACAGCAACCACAGATCAGATCACAGCTTTCAACCTCATTAGAGGCTGTTATTTCACAACAGTTAATCAGTAATTATTTGCATGATGGCAGAAGCTTAGCATTAGAGATTATGTTAGGAACTCATAGTATTTCTAATCTGATTAGAGAAGGAAAGACAGAGCAAATTAATAATGCAATTCAGCTATCTAAGGGTGAAGGTATGATTACAATGGATCATTCACTTGTAAATCTATACTTAACAGGTAGAATTTCAAGAGAATCTTTATTCAAATATTGTATTGATGAAAAAGACGTTAAGAGAAAAATAGGAGAACTATAATGGCTGAATTTCAATGTGTCTTAATTACCAAAGAAGGTAATCAATTTCAAGAAACATATAAGGCTGAAAGTAAAACCAGATTAATTGAGTCATTACAGCTTCATGGCTATTATCCAATTAGCGTTGAAGAGAAAAAAGAAACAATTGCGACAATGGATTTATCAAGCAACAAGCTAAAGCTAAATTCATTAATCCTATTTTGTCGACAAATGTCAACACTATTAAAGGCTGGTATTCCTTTAATCAGTGCTTTTGATATTACAGCTTCCCAAACTGAAGATAAGCTTTTAAAGAAAACATTTAAGGAATTATCTGATGAAACACAGAAGGGTAATTCAATGTCTAAAGCAATGGAGAGCTTGGGAGATCGTTTCCCAGCTATGCTAGTGTCAATGATTGAGGTTGGTGAAGCAACTGGTGATATTCCTAATGTTTTAGAAAGAATGGCCAACCAATACGAGAGTGATAATCGTATTAAGCGTAAAGTAAAGGGTGCGATGACATATCCAGTAATGGTATTAATTATTGCATTATTAGTTGTAGTATTTATGCTTGTTACCATTGTTCCTCAGTTTGTCACAGTTTTTGAATCGCTTGGTTCAGATTTACCTGGTATGACAAAGATATTACTAGTGATGAGTGAATTTGTTACTCAAAAGTGGTATTTAGCAATATTGATTGTTGGCGTATTAATTATGTCAGGAAAAATCTTCTTTGCGAAAAAAGAAGTTAAGCTTTGGATTGACCATAAAGTTTTAACAATTAAAGGCTTAAGCAATGCAACCCAGAAGATTATGGCAGCAGAGTTTGCCAGAACATTACATACTTTAATTTCAGCAGGTATACCAATTGTTGAAGCAATGGGATACGCAAATAAAAATGTAAGTAACACTTATGCAAATCAATGTATTGAAGAAGTAATTGTTGGACTAAAAAAAGGACAGAATATTTCATCACAGCTAGGAAAATTTGGTGTTTTCCCTAAGCTGCTGATTTCTATGATAAATATAGGAGAAAACTCTGGTAACTTAGAAGAAATGCTAGAGAAGACGGCTATATATTTTGATGAAGAAATGGATGCAGCCATTTCTCAAATTATGAGTATTATTGAACCATCAATGATTGTTGTATTAGGTTTCCTAATTGGTTTCATTGTTATGGCATTATACTCACCAATGTTTGGCATCATTTCTGCGATGTCATCCAGCTTGTAAAGGTTATAAACATAAAATTAAGGCGGCTTTGTGTTTATATATAAAAATT
>DCGH01000016.1:30879-31137 GCA_002315205.1 Erysipelotrichaceae bacterium UBA1783 | reverse complement strand
ATTCTCATCATTATTTATCAAACAGACTAGCGTATAGCTTGTCATATTTCACAGCAGATCCATCCCAGCTCACATCTGTAGACATTGCATTCTTCATTAACTGCTTCCAATCATCCTTGCGATAATAATAAACCATAATCGCATACTTCAGCATATAGATGAAATCATCGCCACTGAACTTTTTGAAAGAGAAGCCAGTACCTGTTTTCTTATACTCATCATATGGTTCCACCGTATCCTTTAAGCCACCTGTTTCTC
>DCGH01000016.1:29114-30863 GCA_002315205.1 Erysipelotrichaceae bacterium UBA1783 | reverse complement strand
CATAACGCATAGAGATTAATTGAGAAATACCGCATGGTTCAAATAATGATGGCATAATAAATAAATCTAAACCAGCATAAATCTCATGAGATAGCTCCTCATTATAGCCACAATAGAATACGGCACGATGCGGATAATCCTCTTCAATCTTTCTTAGCTGATTTTCAATATAGTTATCTCCAGAGCCCAGTATAATTAACTGAATATCCTGTCCCATAATCGTAGCCATCTTTTCTAGAATGATTGCTGCACCCTTTTGCCAGGTTAATCGGGAAATCATACCAACCAGCATAACATCATCCGCTACTCTTAATCCTAATCTCTGCTGGACCTTTTTCTTGCACTTTTTCTTGTTTGCTAAAGAACGTTTAGAGAAATGATACTCTAAACAGCTATCTGATGCTGGATCCCAATTGACAACATCGATACCATTGACAATACCTACCAGATTACTTTCTCTTGCCTTTAAAAAAGCACTCATTCTTTCACCATATTCTGGTGTTAAGATTTCCTTGGCATAGGTTTCAGATACGGTTGTTACCTTGTCAGCATAAGAAATCGCTGCCTTCATATAGCTGATACCATTATCAAAATGGACAGCACCTTCAGAAACAATATCAAATGGAAGGTTGAAATACTGCCCCATTTCTAAAGGATAGTTCCCCTGGAATTGTAGATTATGAATTGTAAACACATGCTTAATCTTTGTGTTTTTATATACCTCTTTACACAGAACCGGTACCATGCCCACATGCCAATCGTGGCTATGGATGATATCAATGGTAAATGGTAAATGTGGAATCATTTCTAATATAGCTGCTGAATAGAAAGCAAATCGCTCACCATCATCTCCATAGCTATACAGATTATCTCTGCCAAAATAATAATCCTGACGGATAAAGTAATAATCAATACCATCTCTTTGGCAAGCATACAAAGAAGCATCCTTATTGATCAATCCTGATTTTACCTTAAAATAAGCGATTTCCTTCAGTTCTTCCTGGAATCTTTCTAAGATGCTTTTATATAAAGGTAAAACAACCGCAACCTTATATTTACGTTTATCAATTTTTTGTGGTAAAGAGCCAATAACATCAGCTAATCCACCACTTTTAACAAATGGTAAACCCTCTGCGGCAGCATATAAAATACCCTGCATACTATACTACATCCCTTCTTCTTACATAAACTAAATTATCTTCGCTTCCAACAACATCTTTGACTGTCAGAACCTTTGCTGCCTTATCCACAATCGCATACTCTACCCTAGCATCACTACCAATGATTGCGTGTGGTAATATAATAGAGTTTTTAATGGAGGCACCACGCTTAATCTTAACGCCTCTTCCAATAATACAGTTTTCCACCTTACCTTGAATAACACAGCCATTCGCTACTAAGCTGTTTTTTACCTTAGCATTAGCACTATAGAATGCTGGTGCATTATCCTGTGTTTTTGTAAAGATTGGCCAAAGCTTATTAAACAGCTGCTTTGCTGTAATATGATCAATTAATTCCATATTCGTATAATAATACTGTCTGATTGAATTAATACACTTTAAATATCCTGTATATTGATAGCCCACCAAATTAAAATACTTAGTGTTTGCCATTAAATAATCTCTCAGATTATAAATTGCTGATAAGCTATGCGCATTGTCAATCAATCGCAAAAAGCGGTCCTTCCTCATTACATAGGTTTCTAAAGAGATATACTTATCAATCGTAGACCCATGTGACATTTTTATT